>NZ_JBHVEE010000128.1:0-28068 GCF_042802415.1 Streptomyces sp. NPDC057486
GAGTTCAATTCTCCTTAGCTCCACAGGGAAGTAACAGGAAGCGGGTCATCCGAATCGGATGACCCGCTTCCTGTCTGTGCGGGTCGATTGCGGTCGGCACGTCAACTGCGGCCGCTGCCGAGAGCCTTCCGGCCGACGCCCGACGGCAGCGCGGGTCGTTCCGCGGGCGGCTGTTCGATGCGGAGTGCCAGCGCCGGGCACCGGCGCACGGCTCGCTGTGCGCGCCCCCGCAGATGCATCGGAACCGCGGCGTCCGCGAGCGCGGGATAACCGTCGGGGCCCAGTCTGATCAGCTCCGGGACGATGTCCGCACAGAGCCCGTGGCCCTTGCAGAGCGTCCAGTCCACTGCCAGCTTCTCGCCGCTCGGGATGGACTCCTCCAGGTCCTGGTGGCCGGGCGCGGGCAGCGGGAGCACTCCGAGCGTCTCCCGGCCGCAGCCGCCGCCCAGGACATGGGCGGCCAGATCGTCCGTGAACGCGGACAGGGTCGAGGCCAGAAAGCGGGCCGACCCGTCCGGATGCTTGCAGGCTCCCCGGCCCTTGACCGCCTGGGTGACCTCGCGCAGCGCCTCCAGGGCCGCGGGACCGCCGCCGTTGAGGACGTCGGAGAGTCCGCCCGCAGCGGCCGGCAGCCCCAGCTTGCAGGGGCCGCACTGGCCCGCTGTCTCGGCGGCCAGCCAGTTCGCGATCCGCAGCGATTCCCCGATCGGGCAGGTCTCGGGCCCGATCGGCAGGATCGCGCCCGCGCCCAGCGCGCCGCCCGCCGCCGCCAGGGACGCCCGGGAGACGACGGCGTCGTGCGTGGCCATCGCGTCGATCCAGGTGCCGTGGTAGCCGCCGGTCAGCACGCCCTGGGGCAGTGGTGGTGCCCCGGCCAACTGCAGCACGTACCGCAGGGGCACACCTGTGGGCACCTCGATGACCATCGGGCGCGAGACGGCGCCGGAGAGGGTGAGCAGCACCGTGCCGGGCTCGTCCGGCAGGCCGGTGTGCCCGTAGCGGCGGGGACCGATCCGGGCCGCGACGGCGAGCTGCGCGTACGTCTCCGCGTTCGACAGCAGCGTCGGGGCGCCGGCGACTCCCGATTCCGCGGCCCGCTTGCGACGGCCGGGCGGCAGGGCGGGTCCGCCGCCCGCCGCTCTGATGACGGCCGATGCCTCGCCGGAGACCATCCGCTCGGGCGTGCGCACCACGCGTGCCCGCAGCTGCTGTCCGCGCCGGTCGGACAAGCCCCGCTCGGCGAGGGCGGAGCGTATGGAGATCTCCGTGGAGTTACGCGTGACGGCGACGATCAGCGTCCGGGCGCCGAGCGCCTCGGCCGCCAGGAGGGCGCCGTCCAGGATGAGGTGCGGGGCGCGGTTCAGCAGGACGGTGTCCTTGCGGCAGGCGGGTTCGCCCTCGCTTCCGTTGATCACGACGACGGGGCGCACCCCGCGCCGGATGGACGCCTTGGCGACGGCCCGCAGCTTCCTTCCGAAGGGAAAGCCCGCACCGCCCCGGCCGCGCAGCGAGACGGTCTCGGCCAGCTCCGCGAGCCGCTCTCCGGTCATCGGTTCCAGCGGTCCGTGCACCTTCAGATGCATGGCGAGGTCGAGCCGCTCCACCAGGTCGAATCCGGTGGTCAGCTGGGGGAGGCCGACGACACGGACTTCGGGCACGTCGGGGAGGGGGAGGTTCACGGTCGGTCTCCTGCGGGTGCCTGCCAGGGTTCTCCGGCAGGGGGTGGATAGAGCGGCCCCGGCAGTGGCGCGGTCTCGTCGACGGCGGGCAGCGGGCCGGTGGGCACATCGGCCGCGTACGGGTCGTACGGATGCTCCTGGGCGGGCTCGTACGGGGGACGGAACGACTGGGTCTGTGCCCGGGCCGGTGGTGCGGGTGACGGGGCGGGCCAGCGTGCGGACGGTTGCCGGGGGCTGGGCCCCGGCACCGGGACCGTGGTCCCGGCGGCCCGTGAGACCGCCCGGTAGGCAGCGGATATCCCCGGGCCGGGGCCTGTACGGGCGGGTCTGCCGACCGGGTCCGGGTCGACACGTTCGGAACTGCGGGGTGGCGCCTCGTACAGCGGCGCGGCAGGCGCGGAGAGGGGCGCGCGCGGGCGGTCGAAGGATGACGGAAGCGGGGTGCCGAACGGGTCCTGTCCGAGCCCGTCGAGGCCCGTGCCGCCGTAGGCGCGCTCGTCACGGATCAGCTGCTCCCGGCCGAGATCCTCCCGACTGAGCGTCCCCTGTCCGGCCGGAGCGACGCGCGCGGCGCCGGGCAGCAGGGTCTCGCGGAGCACCGGGTCCGGTTCGGAGGCGAGAGCATCCGGCTTGACCGGAGCGGCGATCAGCTCGCTGATCCGGCGCTTCACCGGGGGCGGCAGCTGCCGCAGGCACAGGGCGGCGGCCACCGCGAGCAGCGAGAGGCTGTACATCACGACGACCCAGGTCGCGGGCGGCCGGCCCGCGTACAGCCCGTGGATCAGCGCGGCGCACCACGCCGGGTAGGACAGTGCGTGCAGGGCGCGCCAGCGCCCCGCTGTCCGGCCCGGGGTGGCAAAGGCGCTGCGCAGGGCGCCGGTCGCCGCGGCGACCACCATGAGCAGCCCGGCCAGTGAGCCGAAGCCGATCAGCCCGGCCGTCCCGCTCACGCCGAGGCCGAAGGGGATGAGGGCGCCGAGCAGTGCCACATGTCCGAGCGCGACCTTCACGGTGACATGGAGGAGCAGGAAGCCCAGCGAGGCGGTGGCGGCGGCCCGGTGGATGCCCTGGCCGAGCAGTCGCTGCCGTGAGGACAGGAACAGCCGGTCGGTGGCGATCAGGCCCCAGGCCACGGCTGCGGTGAGCGAGACCAGCGACAGGACACCGGTCGTGAAGTCGAGTGCGGCGCGCAAGTCGTCGCTCCCTGCGACGGCGAGCAGAGGGGTGAGAACCATCACGGCGGCGGTCAGACCGCCCTGTACCGGGCGGCTCGCTCCGGCGCTCGAGGTGGGGGATGAGCGGATCTTGCGATGAGGGTTCATGGGGGCGACTCCGAAAGGTTCGGCAAAGCGGTCCCGTTGCCGCATGCTAGGTCGCTCCATACCGGCCAGTACGACGATTGAGCGGTTGCCCCGATAGAGGGCGTTACGCGGAGTAACCCCCGCTTCCCGGACGTTCCGCCGTGGCCCCGTGCGTGCTCCGTCGCCGCCTCGCCGGCGCCCCGGCCGTCCGCCGTCGTCCACGGAGCGGAATCGTCCGGCTGCGCTCCGGGCCCGTGCGGTACCCTGACGCCATGCGTGCCGTACGCCTTCTGCTTAGCGAGCCGCGCTGATCAGTCCCGACCGGTGTGAATGCCTGGTTGGAATCGGCGCGGCGTCCCCTCCTGTGCGAGGGGCTTTTTCGTTTCCGTAAGCGCTGGCAGATGACGATCGATGGAGCTTTGAGGATCATGAGCGAGACGAATTCCGCAGTCGACGTGGCTGCGCCGCACCGCTATACGGCGGCGATGGCCGCCGACATCGAGGCACGCTGGCAGGACTTCTGGGACGCCCACGGCACGTACGAGGCGCCGAACCCGACCGGCGATCTGGCGGGCGATGCGGAGCTGGCCGCCAGGCCGAAGAAGTTCATCATGGACATGTTCCCGTACCCCTCGGGTGCGGGCCTGCACGTCGGTCACCCGCTGGGCTACATCGCCACCGATGTCTTCGCCCGGCACCAGCGCATGACCGGGCACAACGTGCTGCACACCCTGGGTTTCGACGCCTTCGGCCTGCCGGCGGAGCAGTACGCCGTACAGACCGGTACGCATCCGCGCGCCTCCACCGAGGCCAACATGGTCAACATGAAGTCCCAGCTGCGCCGGCTGGGTCTGGGCCACGACAAGCGCCGCTCGTTCGCGACGATCGAGGCGGAATACTACAAGTGGACCCAGTGGATCTTCCTGCAGATCTTCAACTCCTGGTACGACACCGAGGCGGACCGGGCCCGGCCGATCGCCGACCTGGTCGCGCAGTTCGAGAACGGTGAGCGCCCGACCCCGGACGGCCGCGACTGGAGCGGGCTGAGCGCCGCCGAGCGCGCCGACGTCCTGGGCGAGTACCGCCTGGCGTACGCCTCCGACGCCCCCGTCAACTGGTCGCCGGGCCTGGGCACCGTGCTGGCCAATGAAGAGGTGACGGCCGACGGCCGTTCCGAGCGTGGCAACTTCCCGGTCTTCAAGGCCAAGCTGCGCCAGTGGAACATGCGCATCACTGCCTACGCCGACCGGCTGCTGAACGACCTGGACGGGCTGGACTGGCCCGAGGCGATCAAGCTGCAGCAGCGCAACTGGATCGGGCGTTCCGAGGGCGCGCGCGTCGACTTCCCGGTCGACGGCGCCGGTGACATCACCGTCTTCACCACGCGCCAGGACACCCTGTTCGGTGCCACGTACATGGTGCTGGCGCCCGAGCACGAGCTGGTGGAGCGGGTCATTCCGGCCGCCTGGCCCGAGGGCACCCACCCGGTGTGGACCGGTGGGCACGCGTCTCCGGCCGAAGCCGTCACCGCGTACCGCAAGCAGGCCGCCGCCAAGTCCGATGTGGAGCGCCAGGCCGAGGCCAAGGACAAGACCGGTGTCTTCACCGGCGCGTACGCGACCAACCCGGTCAGCGGCGAGAAGGTGCCCGTCTTCATCGCCGACTACGTCCTGATGGGCTACGGCACCGGCGCGATCATGGCCGTACCGGCGCACGACGCGCGCGACTTCGCGTTCGCGCGCGCCTTCGAGCTGCCGATGCGCTGCGTTGTCGAGCCGTCGGACGACCGCGGTACGGACACCTCCACGTGGGACGACGCGTTCGCCTCCTACGACGCGAAGCTGGTCAACTCCGCCAACGACGAGATCTCGCTGGACGGCCTGGGTGTCGTCGACGCCAAGGCGAAGATCACCGAGTGGCTGAAGGCGAAGGGCCTGGGCGAGGGGACTGTCAATTTCCGGCTGCGTGACTGGCTGTTCAGCCGCCAGCGCTACTGGGGCGAGCCCTTCCCGATCGTCTACGACGAGGACGGCATCGCCCACCCGCTGCCCGAGTCGATGCTGCCGCTGGAGCTGCCGGAGGTCGACGACTACTCGCCGCGCACCTTCGACCCGGAGGACGCCGACACCCAGCCCGAGACTCCGCTGTCCCGGAACGCGGACTGGGTCAACGTCACGCTGGACCTGGGCGACGGCAACGGCCCGAAGAAGTACCGCCGCGAGACCAACACCATGCCCAACTGGGCCGGTTCCTGCTGGTACGAGCTGCGCTACCTGGACCCGAACAACGACCGGAAGCTGGTCGACCCGGCGATCGAGCAGTACTGGATGGGGCCGCGCGAGGGTCAGCCGACCGGTGGTGTCGACCTGTACGTGGGCGGCGCCGAGCACGCCGTACTGCACCTGCTGTACGCCCGCTTCTGGTCCAAGGTCCTCCACGACCTGGGGCACATCTCGTCGGCGGAGCCGTTCCACAAGCTGTACAACCAGGGCATGATCCAGGCCTTCGTCTACCGGGACAGCCGCGGCATCGCGGTCCCGGCGGCCGAGGTCGAGGAGCGCGACGGCACGTTCTACCACCAGGGCGAGAAGGTCAGCCGCGTCCTGGGCAAGATGGGGAAGTCCCTGAAGAACGCCGTCACGCCCGACGAGATCTGCGCCGAGTACGGAGCGGACACGCTGCGTCTGTACGAGATGGCGATGGGCCCGCTGGACGTGTCGCGTCCGTGGGACACGCGCGCCGTCGTCGGCCAGTACCGACTGCTGCAGCGGCTGTGGCGCAACATCGTCGACGAGGAGACCGGTGAGGTCACCGTCGTGGACACCGAGCCCGGCGAGGACACGCTGCGCGCGCTGCACAAGGCCGTCGACGGTGTCGGCCAGGACATGGCCGGGATGCGCTTCAACACCGCCATCGCCAAGGTCACCGAGCTGAACAACCACCTGACCAAGGTGGGCGGCCCGCTGTCCCGGTCCGTCGCCGAGCGGCTGGTCCTGCTGGTCGCGCCGCTGGCGCCGCACATCGCCGAGGAGCTGTGGCGCCGGCTGGGCCACACCGAGTCGGTCGTGCACCAGGACTTCCCGGTCGCCGATCCGGCCTACGTCGTGGACGAGACCGTGACCTGCGTGGTGCAGGTCAAGGGCAAGGTCAAGGCGCGGCTGGAGATCTCCCCGTCGATCTCGGACGAGGATCTGGAGGCGCTGGCCCTGGCCGACCCGGCGGTGGTCGCGGCCCTGGACGGGGCCGGGATCCGCAAGGTGATCGTGCGGGCGCCGAAGCTGGTCAACATCGTCCCCGCGTGACGGGCCGGGTCTGCGGCTGACCGCCGGTTGTCGTACGGCGGTGTGAGGGCTTTCCCCTACGGGCAGGTTGGGGGTTCCGACGGAACCCGCGGCCTGCCCGTTCCGTTTACGGTTGAGGGGCCGGTACTCGCCGGCCGAATCGACATCGAGGGGCGTCATGGAAGCCGTGATCCTGATCCTGGGGCTGCTCTTTGTCGCGTTCGTGGCCCTGGGCATCTATGTGAGCGTCAAGGCCATCGGCGCGGCGAAGCGTGGCGTGGACCGCACGATCACGCAGGCACGCCGCACCGTCGAGGACACCACCCTCCGGGCGAAGAGCTATGGCCAGCCGGGTGTGGCCGGCGAGCTGGCGCAGCTCCGGCTCACGCTGCGCACGTCGATGCGGGCCACACAGGAGGCGCTGCAGACAGGGGTGGCCGAGGACGCCTCGCTGTCGGAGTCGCTGGGGCTGTTCCAGCGGCTGAGCGTCCACGGGCGGGAGCTCGACGAGGAGCTGAAGCGGTTGGAGCGCGAGCCCGACCGGGCGACGGTCGCCTCACTGCTGCCCGGGCTGAAGCAGCGCACGCAGCGGATCACGCACTCCGCGGAGTCGCTGCGGTGGGCCGCGCGCGACCGGGCACGGCGGTTCGCCGACGACGATCTGGCGGCGCTGAACACGCAGATCGACGTGGAGGCGGGGGCCTTGCGGCACTGGACGGTGGAGGAGCCCGCGGAGTCTTCGGCGGGGGCGGACGCCCGGACCGACGGGCCGGCCGGCGCCGGTGCGGGGGCGTGCCCGGGTGGGGACGGCAGGGCGTGGAATGCGCCGGTCGGCGAGGAGGGGCCGGAGGCGCTCACGGCTCGGGATCCTCGGGGGCAGACGGGCTATCCGTGGCAGAAGGCCGCGCGGCCCGAGACGACGAACTGAGGCGACGGAGCGGATCCGACCGGGGCCTTCGGTCCGGCATATGGGCGGTTGTGGGCACGGTGCGCACGTGTGCGGGCCGTCGGGCCCCGGGCGTGCCGAGGCGTGTGGCCGTCGCGTCAGGCTCGAACCGACGTGACAGGGGTGGCAGGATGCGCCCTGAAGCGATCGGATCTGATCACTCGCTCGGGGGCGGACTGCCGAGCCACCGCCCCGGCAGGTAACCTCCCGCTCATGTCCCGCCATGTCGCGATCGTCACCGATTCCACGGCCCACCTGCCGCCCCAGACGATGGAGCGGCACGGCATCACCGCAGTGCCGCTGACCGTCGTCCTCGGCGATCAGGCGCTGGAGGAGGGCACCGAGATCTCGGCCCGCTCCCTCGCGCTGGCGCTCCAGAAGCGACGGCCCGTGACGACATCCCGGCCCAACCCCGAGGTCTTCGCCGCGGCATACCGGGCGGCGGCCGAGGCGGGCGCAGCCGGCATCGTCTCGCTGCACCTCTCGGCCGAGCTCTCGGGTACGTACGACGCCGCGCTGCTCGCCGCGAAGGACGCTCCGGTGCCGGTGCGGGTCGTGGACACCGGGATGGTGGCCATGGCCCTGGGATTCTGCGCCCTGGCGGCGGCGGAGACGGCAGAGGGGGGCGGCAGCCTGGACGAGGCGGTCGCGGCCGCCGAGAAGCGGGCCGCGGGCACCTCCGCGTACTTCTACGTCGACACGCTCGACTATCTCCGCCGCGGTGGACGCATCGGCGCGGCCCAGGCCCTGTTGGGGTCGGCGCTCGCGGTGAAGCCCTTGCTGCAGCTGGACGGCGGCCGGATCGAGCTGCTGGAGAAGGTGCGGACGGCCTCGAAGGCGATCGCACGGCTGGAGGAGATCGTCGTCGAGCGGGCGGGAACGGGCCGGGTGGACATCGCCGTGCACCACTTGGCGGCGCCCGAGCGCGCCGAGCGACTGGCCGAGAGGCTGCGCGTGCGAGTTCCGGGACTGGCCGAACTGCATGTCAGCGAGGTGGGTGCCGTGATCGGTGCGCACACCGGCCCGGGTCTGCTGGGAGCAGTGGTTTCGCCGCGTTGATCTCACTCCTGGGAGTGAGCGAGATATCCACAACCGGTCGGTTGTCCACCGGATACGGGCCTGCTCAGCGGGCTCGGGCCCATGTGCCTAGCGTCATGAGGCATGGCTCCCCGATCACATCGTGCAAGCAGCGGAAGTGGACCCGGCCGCGCTGCGGCCTCGGACGTGCGGGACCGACGCAGGCCCGGTGCGGGCCAAGGCGTTGATCCCGGTTCCGGACCCGGGCGACGACGGCCTTCGCGGGGGCGCGCCGCCGTGGTCGCCGCCGCTTCGCGGCGACGTGCGGACGCGCTCATGGCAGGGGCGTACGGAGGACGTGCGGACCGGTCGGTGACGGGGGCGTGGGCCCCGACCCCGGACACGGTCCCCGCACCGGCCCCGGCAGTTCCTCGTCCGGGGAGTGCCGCGCCGTCCGACGAGCCGGCGCGGGTGGCCGAGCCGGCTCCGGCCGCGCCGGGGCGGTGGGAGCGGATGGTGCCCGCGGTGCGGGAGCGGCTCCCGATGTGGTTGCGGCTCAGGTGCGGTCTGGAGCCGCGAACCCTTGCCGCGCTCGCCGTTGTCCTGGTGGCTGCCGCAGTCTTCGCAGCGGTCCACTTCCGGTCCGCACGGCCCCAGACCGTACGGGCGCCCGATCCGGTCAACGAGCGCGCGCACGCCCCGACATCGGACCCGACGACGGATCCCGTCCGTACCCCCGATCCGTCACCCGGACCACCGGCCACCCCAGGACCGGACGGGCGGATCGTCGTCGACGTCAGCGGCAAGGTGCGGCGGCCGGGCATCTACCCCTTGCCGTCAGGAGCGCGGGTGGCCGACGCGCTGCGGGCGGCGGGCGGGGCCCGGCCGGGCGTGGACATCACCGGGCTCAACCGGGCGCGGGTGCTGCTGGACGGGGAACAGGTCGTGGTCGGCGCGCCACCCGGGCCACTCGTCCCCGGTGCCCAGGGCGGTGCCGGCACGGGCGGCCGTGGTGGCCCTGCGACCGGTCCGGTCAGCCTCAACGGCGCGACCGTGGAACAGCTGGACACCCTGCCCGGCGTCGGTCCGGTCCTCGCCCAGCACATCCTCGACTACCGCGCCCAGCACGGCGGCTTCCGTTCCGTCGACGAACTCCGTGAGGTCAACGGGATCGGCGACCGCCGGTTCGCCGATCTCCAACCGCTTGTACGGCCATGACCCGCCCGCACGTCCCACCGGACGTCCATACGGCGTCGGGCCGACGGCTTGGCGCCGCCGACCCGCGACAGGAGGGCCCGGTCGATCTGCGACTGGTCCCGCCGGCCCTCGCGGCCTGGGCCGCCGCGGCGCTCGCCGTGGGTGCGCCCTGGCGCTGGACGGCCGCGGGGACGGCGCTCTGCCTCGTCGCCGCCCTGGTACTCCTCGGTGTCTCACGGGCCTCGGCGACCCGCGCAGCGCGTGCTCGGCCCGCCGACCACCGGGACTGCGAGGGCGGTGGAGGCAGCGCCGGACAGAACCGGCACAGGCTCCATGCCACCGCGGCCGCCGCGGCGTTGCTCTGCGCGGCGGCCGGAGCGACGGCGGCGGGCCTGCACGGCGCGGACGCACGGCGGGGGCCCGTACCCGGTCTGGCCGACCGTTTCGCGAGGGTCGAGGCGGAGGTGACGGTCACGTCCGACGCACGCCGGACCCGCCCCCAGGTCCAAGGCGACCACAGCGCCCCGGCCGCCCTCCTCCTGGACGCCGAGATCACCGGGCTCACGGCACCCGGCGGTGCCACCACCCGTCTCCGCACCCCGGTGCTGCTGATCGTGTCGCCCTCCGGTTCGGCGGCGCGATGGGAGCGGCTGCTGCCGTCCACGAGGCTGCACGTGAGCGGCCGACTCGCGCCACCGCTGCACAGCGGGCAACGCAACGCCGCGGTCCTGCGTCCGGACGGCAAGGGGCCGCCTCGCGTCACCGGGCCGCCGACTCCTCTCCAGCGCACAGCGGGCGAACTGCGCGCGGGCCTGCGACGCGCGACGGACGGGCTGGATCCCGATGCGCGGGCGCTGCTGCCGGGGCTGGTCGTCGGCGACACCTCCAGGGTCACCCCCGAACTCCACGAGGCGTTCCGAGCAGCCGACCTCACGCACCTGATGGCGGTCTCCGGTGCCAACCTGGCGATCCTGCTCGTGTTGCTCATCGGACCGCCCGGCGCCGCGCTCCGGGCCGAACGCCGTGGCCTGGCACCCCGGTTGGGCATCCCGCTGCGGATGACCGCGCTGCTCGGCGGCGGACTCACGCTCGCCTTCGTCCTGGTGTGCCGACCGGAGCCGAGCGTGCTGCGCGCCGCGGTCTGCGGACTGATCACACTGCTCGCGATCGGTACGGGCCGCCGCCGCTCGCTGATTCCCGCACTGGCCGCCGCCGTTCTGCTGCTCGTGCTGTACGACCCGTGGCTGGCGCGCAGTTATGGCTTCGTCCTCTCCGTTCTGGCGACCGGCGCCCTGCTCACGGTCGCCCCGCGATGGAGTGCCGCGCTGCAACGGAGGCGGGTGCCGCCCCGGCTCGCCGAGGCGCTGGGTGCGGCCGCCGCGGCGCAGGCGGTGTGCGCGCCCGTCGTCGTGGTGCTCGCCTCGCGGGTCAGTCTGGTGGCGATTCCGTGCAACCTGCTGGCCGAGTTCGCGGTTGCGCCCGCCACCGTCCTCGGGTTCGCCGCGCTCGCCGCGGCACCGGTGGCCATGCCCGTGGCCGAGCTGCTCGCCCGGATCGCGGGCTGGCCGGCCGGATGGATCGCCTCGGTGGCCCGCACCGGGGCGGCTCTTCCCGGGGCGGAGATCGACTGGCCCGACGGCTGGCGGGGAGCGCTCCTGTTGACCGCCCTCACGGCCCTGGCGACTCTGTCCGCCCGCCGTATCGCGCGTCACCCATGGGTCTGTTCGGCTGCCGCACTGCTTCTGGTCCTCGCGGTGCTGCGCCCGGCGCCGCTCACCCGGGTACTGACGGGGTGGCCGCCGCCGGACTGGGCGTTCGTGATGTGCGATGTGGGTCAGGGCGACGCCATGGTGCTTGCGTCGGGGGACGGCGAGGGCGTGGTGATCGACACCGGCCCCGATCCACGTCTGGTTGACCGCTGCCTGCGTGACCTGGGCATCACCAGGGTGCCGCTTCTGCTGCTCACGCATTTCCATGCCGATCATGTCCGGGGGCTGCCCGGCGTGTTGCGGGGCAGAGCGGTCGGCGCGATCCAGACGACGAGTCTGGACGAACCACCGGACCAGGCGGCGTTCGTAGGCAGAACAGCCGCCGCGGCGCGGGTCCCTCTGGTACGGGCGGCAGCGGGGGAGCGCCGCCGCATCGGTACGCTCGACTGGCGAGTTCTGTGGCCGGCGGGAGGCGCGACGGCAGGCCTCGTACCGGATGAGCCGAACGACGCCAGTGTCACATTGTTCGTCCGGACCGGCGGACTGAGCCTGTTGCTCCTCGGTGACCTCGAACCGGCATCCCAGCAAAGGCTGTTGCGCCAGTACCCGGCGCTTCCACGGGTGGACGTCCTCAAGGTCGCCCATCATGGATCCACCCACCAGGACCCGGCGTTGCTGCGCAGCGCGCGCCCGCGGCTCGCCCTGGTGAGTGTGGGCAGGGACAACCCGTACGGCCACCCGGCGGCCCGGACCGTCGAGGCGCTGAGGGACGGGGGAGCGGTGGTGCTGCGCACGGACCTGGACGGCGCGATCGCGGTGACGGGCGCCGGGTCGCGGCTGCGAGCGGTCGGGAGCTCATGACCACCATCCGGCCGGCCGCGCCCCGTCCGGCCGCGCCGTGGCAGACCGTGTCCCGTCTCGGCGGCCTCTGCCCGATCGCCTGGCGAGGTGTCGCATCGTCAGATCAGCCAGGCGCCTTTGGCCATCAGCTCGCGCTCGGCCAGTTCGTTCACCTCCCGCCATGCCCTGACCGCGTAGGGGGGCAAGCCTTTCCGGTCGCCGCACTGGCGAGAGCGGGCAATGCCACTCCTCGGTCGGCGGTCCCAGGACCACCGGCTCATGGCGTGCCGCAGGGCTCCCGGACAGACTTCGGCCATGGACCCGCAATCGCCGCAGACCGTCGACGCGTACCTTGACCGCATCGGCGCCCACCGTCCCGCACGTCCCGACGCCGCCGCTCTGCGCGAGCTGCAGCTGCGACACCTCACCGCCGTGCCCTTCGAGAACCTGTCGATCCATCTCGGCGAAGACATCGTGCTGGACGAAAACGCGCTCCTCGACAAGGTGGTGGGGGCCCGGCGCGGCGGGTTCTGCTACGAACTCAACGCGACCTTCGCCGCGCTGCTCCGGGCCCTCGGCTACCGCGTCACCCTCCTCCAGGCCCGCGTCTACGGGGACGGCGGACGGCTCGGCATCCCGTACGACCATCTCGCGCTGCGCGTCGAGACCGACGACGGCACCGGCCCCTGGCTCGTCGATGTCGGCTTCGGCGACCACGCCCGCCACCCGCTCGCACTCGACGACCGCACGGACCAGGAGGATCCGAGCGGTACGTTCCGGATCCGGGAGACGCCCGACGCCGAGGACGGCGACGGCGCCGCTGGAGCCGGTGCCGGGGATCTCGATGTACTGCGTGACGGGGCGCTGCAGTTCCGGCTGGATCTGCGGCCCCGTGCTCTTGCGGACTTTCGGGCAGGCGCCTGGTACCACTGCACCTCGCCCGCCTCCCACTTCACCCGGTCCGTGGTCTGCTCCCGGCTCACCGACGAGGGCCGGGTCACCCTGAGCGGCCGCACGCTCGTCACGACCGTGCGTGGCGAACGCCGCGAGGTGCCGCTGGCCACGGACGCCGAGGTGCTCGACGCCTACCGTGAACACTTCGGGCTGCGTCTCCACCGGTTGCCCACGGTCCATCAGGTTGAGATTTTCGGACGCAACGGCTGAAGCGCACAAACGGAACATTCAATTCGGACCTTCGGTAACACCTCCACCCAAGCCGCTCACAGTCCCTCCGTTTGCCTCGAACACCCCAAGAGTGATCGAATGCATGCTCGTCGGCGGGCCGCTGCTCCGACAACGACGTCCAGCCGTTCGGCCCCAAGGTGAATCTCCCCCGGGGGTACGTGAAGATGTTCGGCCGTTGGCTGGGAAGCAAGAAAGCAACGAGTGCGGCGCAGGGCAACCCGTTGGCGGGACTCACGGTGCCGCGCACTGCGGGAGTCCTCAGCTGCCGCGTCCTCGATCCGGTCAACGAGGCTGTTCAGCAGGCTGAGTTCGTCGTCACGGACAGTGCAGGGCGCAAGGTCGTCGGCGGTGAGACGGACCCCTTCGGGAACGTCCTCGCCACCGTGCCGGCAGGTGACTACCGGCTGGCTGTCACGGCCGAGGGCTTCACCCCGTTCCACGGTTCGGCCACGGTCTCCGAGAGCGGCCACGCGGGACTCGGGGACGTCATGCTCCAGGTGGCCGCACCTCCGCAGCTGCCCGACCCCGGTGAGTGGGAGATCGAGCCGAACCACTCCCAGATCGGCTTCACGGCACGCCACATCGGGCTGGCCCGTATCCATGGCCGATTCAACACATTCGCAGGTGCGATACGGATCGCCGACCGCATGGAGGACTCCGCCATGCACGTGATCATCGACGCCTCGTCGATCGACACCAACGTGCAGATGCGCGACGACCATCTGCGGTCCGGCGACTTCCTCGACGTCGGGCGCTATCCGACGATGGAGTTCTACAGCGACCGTTTCGTTCACCGGGGCGGCAGCCGCTGGGGCGTGAGCGGCGCGCTCACCCTTCACGGCGTCAGCCGTACCGTGATGCTGGACACCCAGTACCTCGGCCTCGGCAACGGTCTCGAGGGGGAGACCAGGGCGGCCTGCCGGGCCACCACCGAGCTGCACCGTGAGGACTTCACCCTCACCTGGCAGACCATGCTGGCCCGCGGCATCGCCGCCGTCGGCTCCAGCATCGCCATCGACATGGACATCCAGATCGTCCCCAAGGGCTGAGTCCCGGGGGTGCTGCGGGCCGGGACCGCCGCGGCTGGGTGGTGTCCGGCGGAACAGAACAACTAGGGCGCCTCCAGCCAGCCCTCGTACTCCGCCGCCAGTTCGTCGAGTGCCGATGGGTCGAGCCGGCCGTCCGCGTCCTCCACGACCAGCAGCCACTGGGCGTCCTCCGCGTCGTCCTCGCCGGCCAGCGCGTCGCGTACGAGCTGAGGTTCCTCGGCGACTCCGAAACGGTCGGCGAGCTCCACGGCCACCTCCTGCGCGGTATCGCGGTCGGGCAGCACCAGTACATGTCTCACATCGCTCACCTGCCCATTCTCCGGTACGGCGACGGGTGCGGGGAGAGGCGTCGAAGCCGGGCTGTCGGAGGGGCGTGGGATGCTGGACGGCGATGGCCACCAGAAGGAATTCCACCGACGATCCGCTCGCCCCCCTCACGCTCGCCGTGGGCCAGGAGGACCTCCTCCTCGACCGTGCGGTGCAGCAGGTGGTGGCGGCGGCCCGCGCGTCCGACGCCGACACGGACGTCCGCGACCTCACCTCCGACCAGCTCCAGCCGGGCACCCTTGCCGAGCTCACGAGCCCGTCGCTCTTCGCCGAGCGCAAGGTGGTGATCGTGCGCAATGCGCAGGATCTCTCCGCCGACACGGTCAAGGACGTCAAGGCGTACCTCGACGCACCGGCCGAGGAGATCACACTCGTCCTGCTGCACGCGGGTGGCGCCAAGGGCAAGGGGCTTTTGGACGCGGCGCGCAAGGCGGGTGCGCGGGAGGTCGCCTGCCCGAAGACCACGAAGCCTGCCGAGCGGCTCTCGTTCGTCCGGTCGGAGTTCCGGGCGCTGGGGCGTTCCGCGAGCCCCGAGGCGTGCCAGGCGCTCGTCGACTCCATCGGCAGCGATCTGCGGGAGCTGGCGAGCGCGGTGTCGCAGCTGGTCGCGGATGTCGAGGGCACGATCGACGAGGCGGTCGTCGGGCGCTACTACACCGGTCGTGCGGAGGCGTCCAGCTTCGCGGTCGCCGACCGGGCGGTGGAGGGGCGGGCCGCGGAGGCGCTGGAGGCCCTGCGCTGGTCGCTGTCGACCGGGGTGGCGCCGGTGCTGATCACCAGTGCGCTGGCGCAGGGCGTACGGGCGATCGGCAAGCTGTCCTCGGCGCGCGGCGGCCGGCCTGCGGATCTCGCCCGTGAGCTGGGCATGCCGCCGTGGAAGATCGACCGGGTGCGGCAGCAGATGCGAGGGTGGACACCGGACGGGGTGGCGGCGGCTCTGCGGGCGGTCGCGGACGCGGATGCGGGCGTGAAGGGCGGCGGGGACGACCCCGAGTACGCCCTGGAGAAGGCAGTGGTCGCTGTTGCGCGGGCAGCGAGGGCCGGGCGGCGCCAGTGAGTACCCCTCCCGGCAAGCCTTGCCCCGTCGCGCCGCCCGGCACGCCCTCCGCCAAGGCCTGAGGGCCAGGGGGACCCCCTTCCGCGTCGGCCGAAAGCCCTGGTAGCTCCTTCTTCGAGCTCTCAACTTCGTTCGAGCGGGGGAGACCCCGTCCAAGGACTTCCGGCGGCCTTGCGACAGGGCATGCCGAAGGCCCCGGCTGTCGCTCTGGGGAGGGCGATGGCCGGGGCCTCGGATTCACGCTCGGTGCGCCGCACCCGCGTGGCGAACGCAGGTTCGGTGTGCGGCGCGGGGGCCGGGCAGGGGCGGGAGAGAGGGCCCGTTGGTCCGTTCCGGCGGTTACATCAGAAAGCTCAGCCCTGGAGGGCGGCAACCTTGGAGGCCAGCGCCGACTTCTTGTTGGCGGCGGCGTTCTTGTGGATGACGCCCTTCGAGACAGCCTTGTCGAGCGCGCGCGAAGCGTCGCGAACGGCCGTGGTGGCCTTCTCGACGTCGCCCGCAGCGGCAGCCTCACGGGCCTTGCGGATCGCGGTCTTGAGCGAGGACTTGACGGCCTTGTTGCGCAGGCGCGCCTTCTCGTTCGTCTTGTTCCGCTTGATCTGGGACTTGATGTTCGCCACGAAAGAGCCTTTTCAGGTTCGTTGGATCTTCGATGTGCGCGCCGCCGCCCGAAAGGGCCACGAAGCACAGCTGTCAACGGTACCAGCCGCGCTCCGACCGGCCCAAACCGGTCTCTGCCCCGCGGGCGTGGGACGATGGAAGCTACGTAACGATCCGACCGACCCGACATCGACCCGAGACACGGCGTTCGGCGTCTCAAGAATCAGGACCCTGCGTGCCCGCGACTCCTATCCACGTGCCCGAGCCGAGCCGTACCGACCCGGCGCTGATCCGCAACTTCTGCATCATCGCGCACATCGACCACGGCAAGTCGACCCTTGCCGACCGGATGCTTCAGCTGACGGGTGTGGTCGACCAGCGGCAGATGCGCGCTCAGTACCTCGACCGGATGGACATCGAGCGCGAGCGCGGCATCACCATCAAGTCCCAGGCGGTACGTCTGCCCTGGGCGCCCACGACGGGCGACGGCCAGGGCAGCACCCATGTCCTCAACATGATCGACACGCCGGGCCACGTGGACTTCACGTACGAGGTCTCGCGCTCGCTCGCCGCCTGCGAGGGCACGATCCTGCTGGTCGACGCCGCGCAGGGCATCGAGGCCCAGACGCTGGCCAACCTCTACCTGGCGATGGAGAACGACCTCACCATCGTTCCGGTGCTCAACAAGATCGACCTGCCGGCCGCGCAGCCGGAGAAGTTCTCCGAGGAGCTGGCCAACCTCATCGGCTGCCAGCCCGAGGACGTCCTCAAGGTTTCCGCGAAGACCGGCATCGGTGTGGACGCCCTGCTGGACCGGGTGGTCAGGGACGTCCCGGCGCCCGTCGGCAAGGCCGACGCGCCCGCCCGCGCGATGATCTTCGACTCGGTCTACGACTCGTACCGCGGTGTCGTCACGTACGTCCGTGTCGTCGACGGCCAGCTCAACAAGCGCGAGCGCATCAAGATGATGTCCACCGGCGCCACCCACGAGCTGCTGGAGATCGGTGTCTCCTCCCCGGAGATGACCCCGGCCGACGGTCTCGGTGTGGGCGAAGTCGGCTACATCATCACCGGTGTGAAGGACGTCCGGCAGTCCAAGGTCGGTGACACGATCACCTCCCTGAACAAGGGCGCGACCGAGGCGCTGGGCGGCTACAAGGACCCCAAGCCGATGGTGTTCTCGGGTCTGTACCCGCTCGACGGCTCGGACTACCCCGACCTGCGCGAGGCCCTCGACAAGCTCCAGCTCAACGACGCCGCCCTGGTGTACGAGCCGGAGACCTCCGCCGCCCTCGGCTTCGGCTTCCGTGTCGGCTTCCTCGGTCTGCTCCACCTCGACGTGATCCGCGAGCGCCTGGAGCGCGAGTTCGGCCTCGACCTGATCGCCACCGCCCCCAACGTGGTCTACCGCGTGGACATGGAGGACGGCAGCGAGCACATCGTCACCAACCCGAGCGAGTTCCCCGAAGGCAAGATCGACAAGGTGCACGAGCCCGTCGTGCGCGCCACGATCCTCGCGCCCAGCGAGTTCATCGGCTCGATCATGGAGCTCTGCCAGAACCGGCGCGGCACCCTGCTCGGCATGGACTACCTCTCCGAGGACCGGGTCGAGATCCGCTACACCCTGCCGCTCGCCGAGATCGTCTTCGACTTCTTCGACCAGCTGAAGTCCAAGACGCGGGGTTACGCCTCGCTCGACTACGAGCCCACCGGCGAGCAGTCCGCCCAGCTCGTCAAGGTCGACATCCTGCTGCACGGCGACAAGGTCGACGCGTTCTCCGCGGTCACGCACAAGGACAAGGCGTACGCGTACGGCGTGCGGCTCGTCGCCAAGCTGCGCGAGCTCATCCCGCGGCAGAACTTCGAGGTGCCGATCCAGGCGGCCATCGGCTCCCGGGTCATCGCCCGTGAGACCGTCCGCGCCATTCGCAAGGACGTCCTCGCCAAGTGCTACGGCGGTGACATCTCCCGTAAGCGGAAGCTGCTGGAGAAGCAGAAGGAAGGCAAGAAGCGGATGAAGATGGTCGGCAATGTGGAGGTGCCTCAGGAGGCCTTCATCGCCGTGCTGTCCACCGACGAGTCGGGCGGCGAGAGCAAGGGCAAGAAGTAGTCCCGCCGGATCTCCGCTTCTGCCCCGGCTTGAGCCCTGCTGCCCCTACTCGGTGGTAGCCCCAACGGACCCCTGCGTCGCAGCACCCTGCGGCGTGGGGGTCCGTTTGTTATGAAGCGGCGTCCGATTGCCTCTTACGCGGCGGACGTGCGCGCTCTACCCTGATCACGGCTCGTAGTTACTCGCGAGTTAAACAAGCGGAATCGCGCACACAGGATCAGCACGCAGACGGACGCACGTAAGCAGGATCAAGCAGCAGCACGCAGCAACCAAACAACCGGTCGTGAAGCACTGCCGCAGGCCCGGAGGATGTCGTGAGCGACACACAGACCCTGATCGATAACCGACCGCCCTCCGTGGCGACCCTCTTCATCGACCGCGTTGCGGCGACTCCGGACGGCGAGGCCTACCGCTACCCGGTCCCCTCGGCCACCGGACAGGGCGCCGACGAATGGAAGTCGCTGAGCTGGGCACAGGCCGCGGAGCGCGTGTACGCGATCGCCGCAGGGCTCATCGGTCTGGGGGTGGAGCCGGAGGAGCGGGTCGCGCTCTCCTCCGCCACCCGCGTCGAGTGGATCCTCGCCGACCTCGGTGTGATGTGTGCGGGCGCCGCGACGACCACGATCTACCCGTCGACGAACGCCGAGGAATCGTCGTTCATCCTTGCCGACTCCGAGAGCCGGGTGCTGATCGCCGAGGACGCCGGCCAGCTGGCCAAGGCCCGCGAGCGCCGCGCGGACCTGCCGAACCTCGTCCATGTCGTCGTCATCGACCCGGACGGCGTCGAGCCCGACGCGGCCGACCCCGAGGGCTGGGTGCTCTCGCTGGCCGATCTGGAGGCCCGCGGCGCCGAGCTCCTGGCGGAGAACCCGGGCGCGGTCAAGGAGCGGGTCGACGCGATCACCGCCGACCAGCTGGCCACCCTGATCTACACCTCGGGCACCACCGGCCGCCCGAAGGGTGTGCGGCTGCCGCACGACAACTGGTCGTACATGGCCAAGGCCACGGTGGCGACCGGCCTGATCAACGAGGACGACGTCCAGTACCTCTGGCTGCCGCTCGCGCACGTCTTCGGCAAGGTCCTCACCTCGGGCCAGATCGAGGTCGGCCATGTCACCGCCGTCGACGGCCGGATCGACAAGATCATCGAGAACCTGCCGGTGGTCCAGCCGACGTACATGGCCGCCGTGCCCCGTATCTTCGAGAAGGTCTACAACGGGGTCGCGTCCAAGGCGCGGGCCGGTGGCGGCGCCAAGTACAAGATCTTCCAGTGGGCGGCCGGGGTCGCCCGCGAGTACGCGAAGGTGTCCCAGGACAACTTCCGGCGTACCGGCACGGTCTCGGTCCCGTTCGGCCTCGGCGCCAAGCACAAGGTCGCCGACGCCCTGGTCTTCGCCAAGATCCGCGAGGCCTTCGGTGGCCGGCTCCGCGCCTGTGTCTCCGGCTCCGCGGCGCTCGCCCCCGAGATCGGCTACTTCTTCGCCGGCGCCGGCATTCACATCCTGGAGGGCTACGGGCTCACCGAGTCCAGCGCCGCCTCCTTCGTCAACCCGGGCGAGGCCTATCGCACGGGCACGGTCGGCAAGCCGCTCCCCGGTACCGAGGTACGGATCGCGGACGACGGCGAGATCATGCTGCGCGGCCCCGGCATCATGGAGGGCTATCACCGCCAGCCGGAGAAGACCGCCGAGGTGCTGGAGGCCGACGGCTGGCTGCACAGCGGCGACATCGGCGAGCTCTCGGTGGACGGCTACCTGCGGATCACCGACCGCAAGAAGGACCTGATCAAGACGTCGGGCGGCAAGTACGTCGCCCCGGCGGAGGTCGAGGGACAGTTCAAGGCGGTGTGCCCGTTCGTCTCGAACATCCTGGTGCACGGCGCGGACCGTAACTACTGCACCGCCCTGATCGCCCTCGACGAGCCGACCATCCTCGGCTGGGCCTCCGAGAACGGCCTGGCGGGCAAGCCGTACGCCGACGTGGTCGCGTCCCCGCAGGCCGTGGAGCTCATCGACGGCTATGTGAAGCGGCTCAACGCGGGGCTGCAGCGCTGGCAGACCATCAAGCAGTTCCGGCTGCTGCCGCGCGACCTCGACGTCGAGCACGGCGAGCTGACGCCGAGCCTCAAGCTCAAGCGGCCGGTCGTCGAGCGCGCGTACAAGAGCCTCATCGAGGAGATGTACGTGGGCGCACGCGAGGCGTAGGCACGGCCATGGTGCGGGCGGGGCGGACTGCCCCGCCCGCACCGCTGTTCCTGCATCCCCGTACCTGAGCGTGGTTCCTGCGTCTTCTCCTCCCACTTCGGTAACTCGGTGCTTCTGGGGAGGATCGGTCTGTCACTCTGTCCGTGTCGTCAGCGGCATACGGCGCGAAACAGGCCGTGCGAGAACAGGTCAGGAGCGGCGCCATGGGGCCCATTCCCTTGCAGCGGGACTCTGTTCAGCGTCCCGATACCCACGTCGGGCGGGCGGACGCGCGGCCGGTCGCCCGGACGAGCCTGCCGGGGAACCTCCTCGCGCCGGCCGCCGCGCGCCGGTTCGTCCGGGCCGCCCTTGCCGAGTGGACCAGGCTCGGGCTGCCCGCGGCCGTGGGCTTCAGCGACCGGCTGGCCGACGACGCGGTGATCGTCGCCGATGAGCTCGTCACCAACGCCGTCGTGCACGCCGGGACCACCGTCGAACTCCTCTTCCGACTGGAGGAAGCGGCCGGGGACGAGGCCGCAGCCCTGGTGCTGGAGGTCGCCGACCACCACCCCACCCGTTCCGTACGCAGCGATCGCCCTGACCCGGTGCCCGCGGCGTACCCGGACGGCCCGGCCGAGGACGGGCGCGGGCTGCAGATCGTCGCCGCACTTGCCGAACGCTGGGGCATCACTTATCGCACCGGCCTCAAGACCGTCTGGGCCCGTCTGCCCGTCGACGACTGGACCGTGCTGCCCGAGCCGGCCGCCGAGCCGGAACTCCGGGGCGGGCTGCGCACCGCCGAACTGCTCGCCCCCACCGCCCGGCGCGCTCTGCGCGACGACGCGGACTGGGCGGGCCGCGGTGCGCTCTCGTTCCTCGCCGAGGCCTCCGACCTGCTCGCCGGGCAGCTCGACGAGGACATCGTGGCGGCGCTCGCCGGGCAGTTACTGGTGCCCAGACTCGCCGACTGGTGCGCGATCTGGCTGGAGCCGGAGAACGGCGGGCCCGCTGCCGTCCCCCGGCTCGCGAGCGTCTGGCACCGTGACGAGGCCGAGACCGGGCAGCTGCGCCCCGTGTTGGAGCAGGACCCGATCCGGTTGCCGGAGCGGGTGGGCACCGGGCCCGTCTCCATGCCGTGGCCCGGGGCCGACGAGGACGGGACCGGTCCGGGCGCCGACGAGCGCTCCAGCGGCCGTGCGGGGGCCGCGCTCGCCTTTCGCATAACCGCCGGCGGCCGCACGCTCGGAGCCGTACTCCTGGGGCGGGAGGGCATCGCCCGCGTCCCTGACGGGGTGACCGCGCTGATCGAGGACTTCGTGCGCCGCGTCGGCCTCGCCGTCGGCGCCGCTCGCGCGTACACCCGGCAGGCCACCATCAGCCGCATCCTGCAGCGCGGACTGCTGCCCAGCAAGGTCGCCGACATCCCCGGCGTCACCAGCTCACTGGTGTACGAGCCTAGTGACGACGGTGTCGTCGGTGGTGACTTCTACGACATTTTCCCGTGCCCCGGCGACCGCTGGTGCTTCATCCTCGGCGATGTGCAGGGCAGCGGCCCCGAGGCCGCCGTCGTCACCGGTCTCGCCCGTCCCTGGCTGCGGCTGCTGGCCCGGGAGGGGTTCCGCGTCGGTGAGGTGCTGGACCGGCTCAACCGGCTGCTTCTCGACGACGCGATGGAGACCGCCGAGGCCGCCGCGCTCATGGTCGCGGCCGCGGGCGGACAGCACCTGGCGGAGGGCGGCCAGCATCTGCGGGAGGACGGTCCGCAGCTGCCGGACGGCGGGCAGCCCCGGTTCCTCTCCCTGCTGTACGGGGAGATGGTGCCGCTGCCCGGCGGCGGGGTGCGCTGCACGCTCGCCAGCGCGGGCCATCCGCTGCCGCTGCTGCTGCGGCCCGACGGCACCGTGCGGACCGCCGCCGAGCCGCAGGTGTTGCTCGGGGTCGTCGAGGACGTCGCGTACGAGAGCCAGAGCTTCGACCTGGCGCCGGGGGACAGCCTGCTCTGCGTCACGGACGGGGTCACGGAGCGGCGCTCCGGTCCGGCGATGTTCGACGACGGGGACGGCCTCGCCCGGGCGCTGGCCGGGTGCGCCGGGCTGACCGCGGAGGGGATCGCGGACCGGATCAAACGCGCCGTTCACGAGTTCGCCGAGCGCCCGCCGGACGACGATCTGGCGCTGGTGGTCCTGCAGGCCAGGTGAGCGCGGGCGGAGTACGACCGGCGACGAGTGACAATGGACGGTATGCCTTCCGTACTGCCCGATGGTGAGCCCGTGCCCGACGACGGGGCGCTGCCCCGCCATGCCCTGGAAGGCGCCGCCGACCGGCCGCTCGGTTTCTACCTGCATGTGCCTTACTGCGCCACGCGCTGCGGGTACTGCGACTTCAACACGTACACGGCGACCGAGCTGCGGGGGTCGGGCGGTGCCCTGGCCTCGCGCGACAACTACGCCGCCCATCTGATCGGCGAGGTCCGCCAGGCCCGCAAGGTGCTCGGCGACGACCCGCGACCGGTCCGTACGGTGTTCGTCGGCGGTGGTACGCCCACGCTGCTGGCCGCCGGGGATCTCGTACGGATGCTGGCGGCGATCCGTGACGAGTTCGGGCTCGCCGACGACGCCGAGATCACCACCGAGGCCAATCCGGAGTCGGTCGACCCGGCGTATCTGGCGGAGCTGCGGGAAGGCGGCTTCAACCGGATCTCGTTCGGGATGCAGAGTGCCCGGCAGCACGTGCTGAAGATCCTCGACCGTACGCATACGCCGGGACGGCCCGAGGCGTGTGTCGCCGAGGCCCGGGAGGCGGGCTTCGAGCACGTCAATCTCGACCTGATCTACGGCACGCCCGGGGAGTCCGACGACGACTGGCGGGCCTCGTTGGACGCGGCGATCGGAGCGGGGCCGGACCATGTGTCCGCGTACGCGCTGATCGTCGAGGAGGGCACGCAGCTGGCGCGGCGGATCCGGCGCGGCGAGGTTCCGATGACGGACGACGACGTCCACGCCGACCGGTATCTGATCGCCGACGAGGCCATGGCCGCGGCCGGCTTCTCCTGGTACGAGGTGTCGAACTGGGCCCGGACGGTGGAGGGACGGTGCCTGCACAACGAGCTGTACTGGCGGGGCGCCGACTGGTGGGGGGCCGGGCCCGGGGCGCACAGCCATGTGGGCGGGGTGCGCTGGTGGAACGTGAAGCATCCCGGCGCGTACGCGCAGGCGCTCGCGGAGGGACGGTCGCCCGGCGCGGGGCGGGAGATCCTGTCGGCGGAGGACCGGCGGGTCGAGCGGATTCTGCTGGAGCTGCGGCTGGTCGACGGGTGTCCGCTGTCGCTGCTGGCGCCCGCCGGACTGGCAGCGGCGGGGCGCGCGGTGGAAGACGGGCTGCTGGAGGCGGCACCCTATGCGGAGGGGCGGGCGGTGCTGACTCTGCGGGGGCGGTTGCTCGCGGATGCGGTGGTCAGGGACCTGGTGGACTGAGGGGCGCGGGGGTACGGGTGCGCTTGCGGCGGGCCTGATCCCCCTGCCACCCCTTTCCCGGAACCGGGGGCTCCACCCCGGCCCCCGGCCCCCGGTCGTCGGACGGGCTGAATGACGAACCAGTGCCGTGACCGGCAAAGCTTGCCGGGAGGGGCACTAGGCAGGCGCCGTCACGAAGTCGATCAGGTGTTCCACCGAGCCCAGCAGCGCCGGCTCCAGATCCTTGTACGAGCGGACCGTCGACAGGATGCGCTGCCACGCGGCGCCCGTGTTCTCCGGCCAGCCCAGTGACCGGCACACGCCCGTCTTCCAGTCCAGGCCGCGGGGCACCACCGGCCAGGAGCCGATGCCCACCGACGCCGGTTTCACGGCCTCCCAGACGTCGATGTACGGGTGGCCCACCACCAGCACGTTCGCGTCGGTGACCTCGGCCGCGATCCTCGACTCCTTGGAGCCGGGGACCAGGTGGTCGACCAGGACGCCCAGTCGCGCATCCGGGCCGGGCGCGAACGAGCGGACGATGGACGGGAGGTCGTCGATGCCTTCCAGGTACTCCACCACCACACCCTCGATGCGCAGGTCGTCGCCCCAGACCCGTTCGACCAACTCCGCGTCGTGCCTGCCCTCCACGTAGATCCGGCCCGCCCGCGCCACCCGGGCCCGTGCCCCGGGGACCGCCACGGAACCGGAGGCCGTCCGGGCGGGGCGGGCCGGGCCGGTCGCCGAGGGGCGTACGAGGGTGATGACGCGGCCCTCCAGGAGGAAGCCGCGCGGTTCCATCGGGAACACCCGATGCTTGCCGAAACGGTCCTCCAGGGTCACTGTCGGGCCCTGCGCCGTCCTCTCGCAGCGGATCACCGCACCGCAGAAGCCGGTGGAGACCTCCTCCACGACCAGATCGGGCTCGGCGGGGACCTCGGGGACGGGAGCGGACTTCTTCCAGGGCGGGGTCAGGTCCGGGTGGTAGCTGCGCATCGGACGACGATAGGACGGGAATCGGTCACGACACGCCGAAGGCGGCGGACAGCCGGTCGCGTTGTGCCCGTACGAACGCCGCGTCCACGACGGCCCCGTGCCCGGGTACGTAGATGGCGTCCTCGCCGCCCAGCGCCAGCAGCCGGTCCAGCGCGGCCGGCCAGCGCGACGGGATCGCGTCCGGGCCCGCCTGCGGTTCGCCCGACTCCTCGACCAGGTCGCCGCAGAGGACCACGGCCGGGGAGCCGGGCACGAGGGCGACGAGATCGTGGCCGCTGTGGGCGGGGCCCACGTTCGCCAGCAGCACCTGGCGGCCGCCGCCCAGGTCGAGCGTCCATTCGTCGCACACCTGGTGGTGCGGTGCCACCAGGACGTCCGCCGCCTGCGCCGCGTCCTCCTCGGACACCCCCTGGCGCACCGCGTCGGCGTACAGCTCGCCCGCGCTGCCGGTCAGGAGAGCGGCCATGCCGATCGCGCCGTACACCTCCGCCCCGGCGAATGCCGCGGTGCCGAGCACATGGTCGAAATGAGGGTGACTGAGTGCGATATGCGTCACCCTCCGGCCGGTCATGGCCTGCACCTGGGTCCGTATCTCCACCCCTTCGCGCAGCGTCGATCCCGTGTCGAAGAGCAGGGCCGCCTCCGCTCCGACCACCAGTGCGACCGTGGCATCCCACCCGGGGAGCCTCCGACGGCCCACACCGTTGCCCAGTCGCTCCCAGCCGAAGTCTTCCCAAGACGCGTCCATGCGGAGACGCTATCGGCAACGACCTGCACAGTCTCGGGGTAGCGTGGCCGGTCGCCCTTGCTAGGGCCCCACCCGGCCGCCGTACACTGGCGGGGGATCGCTGGCACTCGTACGCATCGAGTGCCAGGAATCGCCGGAGATCGACCAGAACCACCGAGGAAACACAGCTGGAGGTGTGCGCCATGCTCAGCGAACGCAGACTCGAAGTGCTGCGCGCCATCGTCCAGGACTATGTCGGCACCGAGGAGCCCGTCGGCTCCAAGGCGCTCACCGAGCGGCACAAGCTGGGGGTCTCCCCGGCCACCGTCCGCAACGACATGGCTGTGCTGGAGGACGAGGGTTTCATCGCCCAGCCCCACACCAGCGCGGGTCGCATCCCGACGGACAAGGGCTACCGGCTCTTCGTCGACAAGCTCGCAGGGGTCAAGCCCCTGTCGTCGCCGGAGCGCAGGGCCATCCAGAACTTCCTCGACGGTGCGGTCGACCTCGACGACGTCGTGGGCCGCACCGTACGGCTGCTCGCGCAGCTGACCCGGCAGGTCGCCGTCGTGCAGTACCCCTCGCTGACCCGGTCCACGGTGCGGCATGTGGAACTGCTGTCGCTGGCGCCCGCCCGGCTGATGCTCGTGCTGATCACGGACACCGGCCGGGTCGAACAGCGCATGATCGACTGTCCCGCACCGTTCGGTGAGACCTCTCTGGCCGATCTGCGGGCCCGGCTCAACAGCCGGGTCGTGGGACGCCGGTTCTCGGACGTCCCGCAGCTGGTGCAGGACCTGCCGGAATCCTTCGAGAGCGAGGACCGGGGAACCGTGTCCACCGTGCTCTCCACCCTGCTCGAAACCCTCGTCGAGGAGACGGAGGAGCGGCTGATGATCGGCGGCACCTCCAACCTCACCCGCTTCGGGCACGACTTCCCTCTGATGATCCGGCCGGTGCTGGAGGCGCTGGAGGAGCAGGTCGTGCTGCTGAAGCTGCTCGGCGAGGCCAAGGACTCGGGCATGACCGTACGTATCGGGCACGAGAACGCCCACGAGGGGCTCAACTCCACGTCCGTCGTCGCGGTCGGCTACGGTTCGGGCGACGAGGCAGTCGCCAAACTCGGCGTGGTCGGACCGACCCGCATGGACTACCCCGGAACGATGGGAGCGGTACGCGCAGTGGCACGTTACGTCGGACAGATCCTGGCGGAGTCGTAAGTGGCCACGGACTACTACGCCGTTCTCGGCGTGCGCCGCGACGCATCTCAGGACGAGATCAAGAAGGCCTTCCGGCGGCTCGCACGCGAGCTGCATCCGGACGTCAACCCCGATCCGAAGACCCAGGAGCGGTTCAAGGAGATCAACGCCGCCTACGAGGTGTTGTCGGACCCGCAGAAGAAGCAGGTCTACGACCTCGGCGGCGACCCGCTGTCCGCCTCCGGCGGCGGTGGCGCGGGCGGATTCGGACAAGGTGGCTTCGGCAACTTCTCCGACATCATGGACGCGTTCTTCGGCACGGCGTCGCAGCGTGGACCGCGGTCGCGCACCCGGCGAGGCCAGGACGCAATGATCCGGCTGGAGATCGATCTCGCCGAGGCGGCGTTCGGTACCACCAAGGACATCCAGGTCGACACGGCCGTCGTCTGTACGACCTGCAGCGGCGAGGGTGCCGCACCCGGCACCTCCGCCCAGACCTGTGACATGTGTCGCGGCCGTGGCGAGGTCTCCCAGGTCACACGGTCGTTCCTCGGCCAGGTCATGACCTCGCGGCCCTGCCCGCAGTGCCAGGGCTTCGGTACGGTCGTGCCGACGCCGTGCCCGGAGTGCGCCGGTGACGGCCGCATCCGTTCGCGGCGCACGCTCACCGTGAAGATCCCCTCCGGTGTCGACAACGGCACCCGCATCCAGCTCGCGGGCGAGGGCGAGGTCGGCCCCGGCGGCGGACCGGCCGGCGACCTGTACGTCGAGATCCATGAGCTGCCGCACCCGGTGTTCCAGCGACGCGGCGACGATCTGCACTGCACGGTCACCATCCCCATGACGGCGGGCGCGCTCGGCACGAAGGTGCCGCTGGAGACGCTCGACGGCCTGGAGGAGGTCGACATCCGGCCGGGCACCCAGTCCGGCCAGTCGGTCCCGCTGCACGGCCGCGGCATCACGCACCTGCGGGGCGGCGGACGCGGCGACCTGATCGTGCACGTCGAGGTGACGACCCCGTCGAAGCTGGACCCGGAGCAGGAGCGGCTGCTGCGGGAGCTGGCGAAGCTGCGTGGCGAGGAGCGGCCCACCGGTCAGTTCCAGCCGGGGCAGCAGGGACTCTTCTCGCGTCTGAAGGATGCGTTCAACGGCCGCTGAGGACCGTCCGCACCCCGCTTTTCCCTTGCGCCGTGGCGCCCGCCCGTCCCAGGAC
>NZ_JBHVEE010000129.1:0-27536 GCF_042802415.1 Streptomyces sp. NPDC057486
CTGCAGGGGGGACCCTGTGGGAGAGTAGGACGCCGCCGAACAATTATTCCGGGAAAGCCCCGCACCTCTGGTGCGGGGCTTTTCTGCGTTCACGGACAGGTGACAACCACGCACGGCTCCTCATGGTGAGCGCGTGGTGTGGTTGGCATGGATTGTTGGATCAGAGCCGGCCGGCTCCCTTGAGGGCCAGGTAGGCATCGGCGAGAGCCGGGGCCAGGTGGTCCGGGGTGGCATCGACGACCACGACGCCATGGCGCTGGAGCTGCTCTGCAGTGCGCTGCCGCTGAGCTTTGGCCTGGGCCGCCGCTGCCGCCTCGTAGACCGCGTCCACCGTGCCCCGGGCTTCGGCCATCTGCTCGATGTGCGGGTCGGCCACGGATGCCACCAGCACCGTGTGGCGCTGAGTCAGCTGAGGGAGGACAGGGAGCAGACCCTCCTCGATGGGAGCCGCGTCCAGGCTGGTGAGGAGCACGACCAGAGACCGACGAGGGGCGCCGGCCAGGGCAGCGGCGCTGAGGCCTCGGGCGTCCGTTTCCACGAGCTCGGGTTCGAGCGGTGCCATTGCAGTGACCATGGCCGGCAGGATTTCACCCGCGGCGCGTCCCTGAACCCGGGCACGGATGCGGCGGTCATACGCGAGCAGGTCCACACGATCGCCCGCGCGTGTGGCGAGAGCGGTGAGGAGCAGCGTCGCGTCCATTGCAGCGTCGAGGCGGGGCACATCACCGACTCGGCCCGCCGAGGTGCGGCCGGTATCAAGGACGATGAGGATGTGGCGGTCCCGCTCGGGGCGCCACGTACGGACTGCGACGGCCGATTGCCGTGCCGTTGCCCGCCAGTCGATGGAACGGGTGTCGTCGCCGGGGACATAGGCGCGGAGGCTGTCGAACTCTGTGCCTTCGCCGCGGGTGAGGACGCTGGTGCGTCCGTCCAGTTCACGGAGCCTGGCGAGGCGGGACGGCAAGTGCTTGCGGCTGGTGAACGGCGGCAGTACGCGCACCGTCCACGGAACTTGATGACTTCCCTGCCGGGCTGCCAGGCCCAGTGGCCCGTACGAGCGTACGGTGATGCGTTCGGCTCGGCGGTCGCCGCGACGAGTCGGACGCAGGCGCGTGGTGAGGCGGCGACGCTCACCTGCCGGGATGTCCAGCCTGTGGCGGGACGCCGCCTGTTCCGTACCTGTGAGCCAGCTGCTGGGCGGCCACGCATCGCGGAGATGCGCGCGCAGGCGTCGACGCGAGGCGTTGGTTACGGTCAGTTGCACTTCTGCGCCATCGCCGAGTCGAACGGTTGTGTCACCGGATCGGGTGAACTGGAGCGTTCGCACTGGCGCGGCCAGGGCGTAGTCGCACAGAATTGCTAGAGAGAGCGGGGCATTGACCGCGAGCAGGCCCGTCCAGCTCGGGGCAAGGATGCCTACAGGGAGTGACCCCAAGGCGGCGAGTAGCGCTGTTCGTCCGGTGAGGGCCACGGTCACTGCCTCATCGGGGTACGGGGACGTGAGCGAGGACCGCGGTGATGACGGAGTCAGGGGTGACTCCTTCCATCTCCGCCTCGGGGCGCAGGTGGATGCGATGGCGGAGCGTGGGGAGTGCCAGGGCTTTCACGTCGTCCGGAATGACGTAGTCACGGCCGGTCAGCCAGGCCCAGGCGCGGGCCGTGGAGAGCAAGGCGGTAGCACCTCGAGGGGAGACTCCGAGGGAGAGCGAGGGGGATTCACGCGTGGCACGACAGATATCGACGACATAGCCGGCGATCTCGGGGGACACCGTGGTCTT
Organism: Streptomyces sp. NPDC057486; assembly: GCF_042802415.1. NCBI lineage: Bacteria > Bacillati > Actinomycetota > Actinomycetes > Kitasatosporales > Streptomycetaceae > Streptomyces > Streptomyces sp. NPDC057486. Next base: position 1,779 of record NZ_JBHVEE010000129.1, read on the forward strand.
GGCGACCGCGGCCCGGGCGGATTCCAGGTCGGCGGGACCTGCCACGGGGCGGACACCTGCGGAGACCAGGTCGCGAGGGTTGAAGCCGTCGGCATGGCGGGTCAGGACATTGATCTCCTCGTCGCGGGACGGCAGTGGCACCGTCAGCTTGAGGAGGAAGCGATCCAGCTGGGCCTCGGGGAGGGGGTACGTGCCCTCGTACTCGACGGGATTCTGAGTGGCCGCAACCAGAAAGGGCTCCGGCAGGAGGCGAGGGGTTCCGTCGACGGTGACCTGGCGCTCCTCCATTGCTTCCAGGAGCGATGACTGCGTCTTGGGGGGAGTGCGGTTGATCTCGTCGGCCAGGAGGAGGTTGGTGAAGACCGGGCCGGGCTGAAAGGAGAACTCAGCTGTACGGGCGTCGTAGACCAGAGAGCCGGTGACGTCGCTCGGCATCAGGTCGGGGGTGAACTGGACGCGCTTGGTATCGAGCTCGAGTGAGGCGGCGAGGGCGCGGACCAGGAGGGTCTTGGCCACACCGGGAACGCCTTCGAGGAGGACATGGCCTCGGCAGAGCAGCGCGACGACGAGGCCGGTGACGGCGGGGTCCTGGCCGACCACGGCCTTGGCGATCTCGGAGCGCAGGGCTTCCAGGGATGCGCGGGCTGCGTCGTCCTTCCCGACGGTCTCGGTTGTCCCGGCGGGTGCTGGGGGCGGGGCGCTCATGAACTGCGTACCTCTCTTTCGAGGGTGTCGAGTTGGTCTGACAGACGGACAAGGGCGGCGTCATCGGCCGGAGCCGTGCCGAACAGCACGGTGTCGAGGCCGCCTTCGATGGTGCTGAGGCGTGCGGAGACGGCAGGGAGGAGCACCGCGGGGGAGTGAGCATTGCGGGGCGAAACCCCGAGGAGTGGGGCGATACGGGTGCGAGTGGCGGAGCGCAATGAGGAGGCGGCCCGGTCGCGGGCGTTCGCCTTGCGGTAGAGGCGGGCGCGGCCCTCGGTGGATTCGGAGGCGCGAATGGCCACGGGCAGCCGTTCGGTGACCAGGGGGCCCAGACGACGGGCGCGCCAGATGGCGGCGAGCACGGCGGCGACTGCGAGCTGCAGGGTTCCCCACAGCCAGGCCGACGGGATCAGGTCGGCGAAGCTGCGGTCGTTGTCAGCGCCTTCGCCGCCTGTGCTGTCGTCACTGTCTCCGCCGTTACCGGTGGCGGAGGGATCAGCGAGCGAGGGGAGGTACCAGACCAGATGTGGGCGGGAGCCGAGGAGTTGCAGGGCCAGGGAGGCGTTGCCCTGGCTGTCGAGACGGCTGTTGTAGAGGAAGTCCGCGGAGCCGAGAAGTGCGGTGTCGCCGGAGGCCTGCTCCTGGACCACGAGCAGGGTGGGGAGACCCCCGCTGGGGTAGCAGGCGAGGGTTTCGAGGCCGTCCGCGGTGTAGCGGAAGCCTCCCATGTCGGCGTTGCCCGCGCTGTGGGCTGCGGGCAGCAGGCACTGCGGTGCACGGGGGGCAACCGGTCCGGTGGACGTCGTGCGGACCCCGGGGGCCAGCGTGTCCACGGACGGGGGACCTGCCGCGAGGAGGACAGTGCGGCCGGCCGAGTCGGCCGTCGCGGCGCGGAGTTCGCGCTGCTGGCGCGGTGTCAGCAGATCGGGGGCGGTGACGAGCAGGGTGGTGTCCGGGCCGACCGCGGTGGTGGCTTCCTCGAGTGTGGTGGCCACTCGTATCGAGACGCCGCGGTCCTTGAGGAGTTCGGCGACGGCCCGGCTTCCGTGCTGGTCGGCGGAGCGGGGGTCGAGTCGGCCGTGCTGGGCACCGGAGTGTGCGGTGGCCAGGACGATTCCGGCTGCTATGAGAAGGAGAAGAGCGAGCACCAGACCGCGAGTGCGGGTCCATACCTGGCGCGGGGTGGGGGAGACCGAGGTAGCGGGCGCGGTGGAGGTGGCAGTGGGCGCGGTCATTCGGCCGCTCCTCGGGCCGGGGCCGTCAGCAGGGGCTTGGCGTTCTCGAGGTCGAGGTCAAGGTCCCGCACCGTCAGATACGCCTCCCGGTCGGCGTTCCGGCCGCCGTACGTGATGGCGTCGAACTCCCGGGCGGCGGCGCGGAGGGGCAGCGCGTGCGCCGGCAGCGAGTGGCCTGCTTCGGCGGCGGCCTCGTCGGCGGTGCGGCCGGGGCGGGTGTCGAGCAGGGCGCGTTCCTCCAGCGAGCGGACGATGGCGCGCATGCGTTCCTGGACGGCCTCGCCCCAGCGGTGGGCGGCAGCGTGTGCCTCGGCGGTGGTCCGGTGTTCGGCGGCGCTGCGGGGGCTGTCGTCGAACAGGGCGTCGGTGGGGCGGGCGGTGCGTTGCGGGGTGCCCAGCCGCCACCAGAGGGCGGCGACCAGGCCGACGACGACCAGTACGAGGACGATGAGCCCGAGCGGTCCGCCGGGTGCGGTGTCCGAGGCTGCGGAGAAGAGATCGCCGAGCCAATCCCAGAGGCGGTCGAGACCGCGCTGGAGGAGGTTCGGGTCGTTCTCGTGGTACATCGGTTTGGACAGCTCGTGCCTCGCCGCCTCGCGGGCGGGCACGCGTGGAGTGTCCACCGGTATGTCGCTGCTCGCGTGGATCAGCAGTCGTGTTGTTGTCGCGCCCCCCGCCCCCGACACGGCATCAGCTCCTGGTGTCGTAGTCGGGCAGGCCTGCGGCCCGCGCAAGTTCGATGTCGAGTGCCTCGCGACGGATGCGCTGGTCCACGTAGAGCAGGGCCATCACACCGGCGGAGAGCGGGTAGGTGATCGTCGAGATGATCACCTCGCCGATTCCGGAGACGATCAGGAACGGCCAGCCGAAGTCGGTGGGCTGACCTGTGAGGAACGCTCCCATCCCGTTGCCGTCCATGATGATCGCGATGAGGCCGAACGGGATTGCGATGATCAGGGTCACGATGAGCGTCAGCAGCCAGGTGAGAAGCAGGATGCCGAACGTCCGCCACCAGGCGCCCCGCACCAGCTTCGCGGAGCGGCGCATCGAGACGGTGATCGACTGCCGCTCCAGCATCAGCGCCGGCGAGGCGAGGCAGAAGCGGACCATCAGCCAGACGATGACGGCGGCGGCGGCCAGAAATCCGAGGAGGGCGAGAGCGACGCCCGCGGCGGAGCCGATCAGCACGCCGGGGAGCACGCCGACCGCCATGATGGCGGCGGTCATCAGGGTCAGGACCAGGGTCAGGCCGAGCAGCTGAAGGAGACGGGGCCGGGCCTCGGCCCACGCTTCGGACAGCGTGACGGAGCGACCCACCACCGACCGGCTGATCACGACAGTGAGCATGGAGGTGGTGAAGAGCGTCGCGATCAGGGTGACGAGCGTCGACGGCGCGCTGTAGATCAGGCTCGACTGCATGGAGTCGGCGGCCTGGCGGAGTGCCTCCGTGCCGGTCGCGTTCGGGTCGATCGAGGCGGGTTCCGGCAGCAGATAGCGCTGCACGAGGATGATCGCGACCTGGGCGATGACGGAGACGGTGAGGGTGATGCCGAGAACCGTGCGCCAGTGGGCACGCATCGTGGACACCGCACCGTCGAGGATCTCTCCGACGCCGAGCGGGCGGAGCGGGATGACACCGGGCTTTGCGGCAGCGGGCGGCTGACCCCAGCCGGCTGTCTGCGGCCTGCCGCCCCAGCCGGGGGCGGGTGGCGGTGCGCCGGGGCCGTTGCCGGAGGTGCTCGGTGGGGACCACTGCCCTGCCGGCGGCTGCGTGGAAGACCATTTTCCCGCAGGGCCGCTGCCGTCGATGGGCTCGGAAGGCCGGGGCACGCCCGCCTCCTGGCCGTCGGAGGGGGCGGATCCGGGCGAGGCCCAGCCCGGAGTGTCGTTCATTCTCGCTCCTTCACCGTCCTGTCCGCTCATCGGGGCGGCAGGTTGGCAGCCATCGTGCCACGCGTCGCTCCGGTACGGGCCGGGTGCTCCATCACCCTCTCACCTTCATTTGTGGGCGGGTCACCGTGCAGACTGGGCGGATGGCTGATCAGGACGCGCAATCGCCGGTGGGCATCGAGCCTCCCGCGCTTCCCTCCATCCGCTGGGCCGGGCTCCCTGAAGGCCCTGCAGTGGTGCTTCTCGACCAGACGCAGTTGCCCGCCGAGGAGGTCGAGCTGCTGTGTACGGATGTGCCGGCGCTGGTGCGGGCCATTCAGACGCTGGCCGTGCGCGGGGCGCCGTTGCTGGGCATTGCGGGGGCCTACGGGGTCGCTCTGGCCGCGATCCGGGGCGACGACATGGCAGAGGCTTCGGGGCTGCTGGAGCGGGCGCGGCCCACCGCGGTGAACCTCGGGTACGGGGTGCGGCGCGCGGCGGGGGCGTACTGGGCGGCGCTGGACAGGGGCGAGGGCGCGCAGCGGGCGGCCGCGGTGGCCTTGGCGGAGGCCGAGGCGCTGCACCGGGAGGATGCCGAGGCCAGTCGGCGCATGGCGCAGTACGGGCTCGCGCTCCTCGATGAGCTGCTGCCCGGCGGTGGGCATCAGCTTCTGACCCACTGCAATTCGGGGGCGCTCGTCTCGGGCGGTGAGGGCACGGCCTTTGCTGTGGCGCTCGGGGCGCATCGGGCGGGACAACTGCGACGGCTCTGGGTGGACGAGACGCGGCCGCTGCTTCAGGGGGCCCGGCTGACCGCGTACGAGGCGGCGCGCAACGGGATGGCGTACAGCCTGCTGACGGACAATGCTGCAGGTTCGCTGTTCGCCGCGAGGGAGGTGGATGCCGTGCTCATCGGGGCCGATCGCATTGCTGCGGACGGGGCCGTGGCCAACAAGGTCGGGAGTTATCCGCTGGCGGTGCTTGCCCATTACCACCACGTGCCGTTCATCGTGGTGGCGCCGACCACGACTGTGGATCTGCAGACCCCGGACGGGGCATCGATCATCGTGGAGCAGCGCCCCGGTCGGGAAGTGACGGAGCTCACATCGCCCCGGATCGGGGTGGGCGGGGTAGCGGGTGGACTGCCTGTCGCACCGCCGGGAACCCAGGCGTACAACCCCGCATTCGACATCACGCCGCCGGAACTGATCACGGCGATCGTCACGGAGGAGGGTGCAGTTTCCCCGGTCACGGGGGTCGGACTGGCAGAGCTGTGTGCCAGATCATCGCAGGTAACGATTAGCTAATGGGATGATGTCGATTATGAAGGGACGCGTCCTTGTCGTCGACGACGACACCGCACTGGCCGAGATGCTCGGGATTGTGCTGCGTGGTGAAGGGTTCGAGCCGTCGTTCGTAGCGGACGGCGACAAGGCACTTGCCGCATTTCGAGAGGCCAAGCCGGACCTGGTCCTGCTCGACCTCATGCTGCCCGGACGGGACGGCATCGAGGTCTGCAGGCTGATCAGGGCCGAGTCGGGTGTGCCGATTGTCATGCTCACTGCCAAGAGCGACACCGTCGATGTGGTGGTGGGCCTGGAGTCAGGGGCCGACGACTACATCGTCAAGCCGTTCAAACCTAAGGAGTTGGTTGCCCGGATCAGGGCACGTCTGCGCAGGTCCGAAGAGCCGGCACCGGAACAGCTGACCATCGGGGACCTGGTCATCGATGTGGCCGGTCACTCGGTGAAGCGGGACGGGCAGTCGATCGCCCTGACCCCGCTGGAGTTCGACCTGCTGGTCGCGCTCGCCCGCAAGCCGTGGCAGGTCTTCACCCGCGAGGTGCTGCTCGAGCAGGTGTGGGGATACCGCCACGCCGCCGACACCCGGCTGGTGAATGTGCATGTCCAGCGGCTGCGTTCCAAGGTCGAGAAGGACCCGGAGCGGCCGGAGATCGTGGTGACCGTTCGAGGCGTCGGTTACAAGGCCGGACCGAGCTGACATGTCCCTGGGTAGCGCTGCCCCGAAGCCCGGGGAGCCGGGAGTCCGTACGGGGCGGGCTACCGGTTCCGGACACAGGGCGTCCGCGTTCGGGCGTCTCCTGCAGGGCGGCCGGTTGTTCCACGACCGGGCGCCCGGCGGTCCTGTGCCGCGACTGCTGATGCGCTGGGTGCGACGTCCGCTGCTGCCCGCCGTCCGGCTGTGGCGGCGCAACCTGCAACTGCGGGTCGTCGCGGGCACGCTGCTCATGTCTCTCGGTGTCGTGCTGCTGCTCGGCCTGGTCGTGATCGGGCAGGTCCGCAACGGCCTGCTCGACGCGAAGGGCAAGGCTGCCCAGACGCAGGCCGCCGGCGGTTTCGCGGCGGCCCAGGACAAGGCGAATGCTCCACTCACCCCCGGTGGGCAGGGCGGTGACCCCGGGGACGGCACGACCGCCAACAACTCGTGGCGGACGGAGCTCGTCGACCAGCTCGCCAGCGGCGGCAAGAACGCCTTCAACGTGGTGGCGCTCAGCGCCGACGAGGGTACCCGTGCGCCCCGCGGCTCGGGCAGTGTCGAAGCGGCCAGCATTCCGCAGAGCCTGCGGGAGGCGGTGGACAAGGGGCCCGGCGCGTTCCAGACGTACTCCCTGATCCGGTACGCGAACGGGCAGGAGTCGCAGCCCGGGCTCGTCGTCGGCAAGCGTCTCTACGACATCGACCACAACCCGTACCAGCTCTACTACCTCTTCCCGCTGACGCAGGAGGAGAAGTCCCTGACCCTGGTCAAGACCACGCTGGCGACCGCAGGCCTGTTCGTGGTCGTGCTGCTCGGTGCCATCGCCTGGTTCGTGGTGCGGCAGGTCGTCACCCCCGTGCGGATGGCTGCGGGGATCGCGGAGCGGCTCTCCGCGGGCAGGCTCCAGGAGCGCATGAAGGTCACAGGCGAGGACGACATCGCCCGGCTCGGTGAAGCCTTCAACAAGATGGCCCAGAACCTGCAGCTGAAGATCCAGCAGCTGGAGGAACTCTCCCGGATGCAGCGACGCTTCGTCTCGGACGTCTCGCACGAGCTGCGGACGCCGCTCACGACCGTACGGATGGCCGCCGATGTCATCCACGAGGCACGCGTCGACTTCGATCCCGTGACCGCGCGCTCCGCGGAACTGCTGGGCGATCAGCTCGACCGGTTCGAGTCCCTGCTCTCCGATCTGCTGGAGATCAGCCGGTTCGATGCGGGTGCCGCGGCGCTGGAGGCCGAACCGATCGACCTGCGACAGGTCGTGCGGCGCGTGATCGGCGGCGCCGAGCCGCTCGCCGAGCGCAAGGGCACGCGGATCCGGGTGGTCGGCGACGAGCAGCCGGTGATCGCGGAGGCCGACGCGCGGCGGGTCGAGCGCGTGCTGCGCAATCTTGTCGTCAACGCCGTCGAGCACGGTGAGGGCCGGGACGTCGTGGTGCGGATGGGGGTGGCCGGAGGCGCGGTCGCCGTTGCCGTCCGGGACTACGGCGTGGGACTCAAGCCCGGCGAGGCGACCCGTGTCTTCAACCGGTTCTGGCGCGCCGACCCGGCGCGGGCACGGACGACCGGCGGTACCGGTCTCGGACTGTCGATCGCCGTTGAGGACGCCCGGCTGCACGGCGGCTGGCTGCAGGCGTGGGGCGAGCCGGGCGGCGGTTCGCAGTTCCGGCTGACGCTGCCGCGTACGGCGGACGAGCCGCTGCGCGGCTCCCCGATACCGCTGGAGCCCGAGGACTCGCGACGCAACCGGGAGAACCGGGAGCGGCCCACGGATGTCGGTACGACCGGGAGTGAGCACCGGCTCACGGTGCCGACCCAGCCGGGCAGCCCGGACCGTTCGCCGCTGCCCGTACCCGCGCGCGCCCCCGCGGTTCCCCGGACGGCGCCGGCGTCGGTGAATCCGGCCGCCCTGCCCGGCAATGGCGCCCGTGTGGTCGCCCGCCCCGCCGAGGACCGGCCGGGCGACACCATCGACTCTGCTGCGCAGGACCCGGAGCGGGAGGACACGACTCGTGGGCGGTGACCGTCGTGAGGGCGGCCGTGGACGTGCGGTGGGGATGATCGCTCTGCTGGGATGCGGCGTCGTGCTGCTCTCCGCATGCGGCTCGATGCCCGTCACCGGGGACATCAAGGCGGTCGACGCCTCGCAGCCCGGTGACTCCCAGGTACAGGTGTACGCGGTGGCGCCCCGCGAGAATGCCACTCCGGATGAGGTGGTCGACGGCTTCCTGGAGTCCATGACCAGCGATGACCCCGGCTTCCGGACGACCCGGAAGTATCTGACGAAGGAGGCGTCGCGCACCTGGAAGCCGAGCGCGTTCACCACGGTGCTCTCCAAGGCGCCGAACCACCGGAGCGATCGCCTGGTCCGCGACAGCGACCACAGCACCGCGGAGCTCACCTACACGCTGACCGGCGAGAAGGTGGCGACGGTCGACGCGCAGAGTGCCTACCAGCCCGTCGCGCCCACGGGCTTCAACCGGAGCCTGCACCTGGTGCGGCAGAACGGCAGCAAGGAGTGGCGCATCGACCTCGTGCCGGACGGACTGATGCTCGGTCAGTCCGACTTCAAGCGGCTCTACCGCTCCGTCAACAAGTACTACTTCGCCACCGGGCCGGCGGCAGGTCAGCCGACGCTGGTCGCCGACCCCGTCTATGTGCGCAACCGGACGGATCCGATCACGGGGATGGACACCGTGACACAGGCGGTGCGCAGTCTTGTCGAGGGGCCGACCAACTGGCTGCGGCCGGTGGTCGATTCCCGCTTCCCCACCGGTACGGTCCTGCGCAAGGGCGTCACCGCGCTGGCGCCCGACGACCGCAACGTACTGAAGGTTCCGCTCAACAAGAAGGCGGACGGCGTCGGGCAGCGCTCCTGTCGCATGATGGCCTCTCAGGTGCTGTACACCGTGCGCGATCTGACGTCCGCCCGGGTCGAGCAGGTCGAGCTGCAGCGGTCCGACGGTTCGCCGCTCTGTGTCCTGGGTTCGGACCGGGCGGAGGAGTTCGCTCCGGACGGTTCCTCGGGCGGCCCCGACAGTCAGTACTTCGTCGATGCCAAGGGGCATGTCCAGCGCATCCCCGGGAGCAACAGGGGCAGCGGTGATCCGGAGCCGGTGGCCGGCCCGCTCGGTGACGGACCCGTACGGATGAGCACGGTCGGCGTGGCCCGCGACGAGCAGTTGGCGGCGGCGGTCTCGCAGAACAGCGAGTCCCTGTACGTCGCCTCCATCGCTTCGACGGGTGAGCTCCCTGCGCCCGCCGTGACCAGCAGGGCGAAGAAGCCGGAGGACCGGTTGTCGGCGCCCAGTTGGGACGGGCGGGGTGATCTCTGGGTGGCGGACCGGAACCCGGAGGCTCCCCGGCTGCTGCGGCTGGCCGGTGGTACGGGCGATCCGTTGACCGTCACGGTGCCGGACCTGGGCGGCGCGCGGATCGAGGCGCTGCGGCTGTCGGCGGACGGTGTCCGGATCGCGTTGCTGCTGACCGAGGACGGCCACACCACGCTGAAGATCGGCCGGATCGAGCGCCAGGGGGATCCGGACACCGGGCAGGACGTCTCCGTCGTGGAGCTGCGGAAGGCCGCGCCGCAGCTGGAGGACGTGACCGCGATGTCCTGGTCGGGCCGGAGCCGCCTCGTGGTGGTCGGCAAGGAGCAGGGCGGCGTGCAGCAGGTGCGCTATGTCCAGGTGGACGGTTCGGCACCGGCGTCGGGTGTGCTGCCCGGGGCGAACCAGGTGTCGTCGGTCGCGGCGGCGGACGACGAGCAGCTGCCACTGATGGCGGACACCGAGGACGACGGGATAGTGAAGCTGTCGCCGGGGGACAACTGGCAGACGGTGCTCAAGGAGGGCTCGTCGCTGGTCTATCCGGGCTGAGCCCAGGTCCGGGGAGCCCCCGGACCTGGGGGGCCGGGTGCCCCTGATCGCGTGCGGGCGGGTGCTCATCCCGTTCGGGGCGGCTGCGTTGTCCACAGGGGTGGCCGGGTTCGTGCTGCGGGCGCACAGTGGACTCATGCGGGGGTGGTGGCGGGAGATCGCCGGGCTGGTCCTGCCTGTGGCCTGCGGTGGCTGCGGCAGGCCGCGGACCGAGTTGTGCGAGGACTGCCGGGCGGCGCTTCACGGCGCGGTGCCGCGACGGGTGAGACCTGCGCCGGAACCGTCCGGACTGCCGGTGGTGCATGCCGTCGCGGCGTACGAGAACGCCGTACGGGCCACGCTCCTGGCCCACAAGGAGCGTGGCGTACTGGGGCTGTCGCGGGAGCTCGGCAGAGCGCTGGCGGGCGCGGTAAGGGCCGGGACGGGGCAGGTGGGGGGTCGGCCGGGACCGCTGCTTCTCGTACCGGTGCCGTCGGCGCGGCGGGCGGTTGCGGCGCGCGGGCACGATCCGACGCGCAGGATCGCGCTGTCGGCCGCAGGCGAACTGCGGCGCGGTGGCGTGTCCGCGCAGGTGGCATCCGTGCTGCGGCAACGGCGGCCGGTGGCCGATCAGTCGGGGCTCGGTGCCCGGCAGCGGCAGGAGAATCTGGCGGGCGCCCTGGAGGTGGTGGCCGGTGGTGAGCGGATGCTTGCGACCGAACGGGTGGTGCTCGTGGACGACGTGTTGACGACCGGCGCCTCGCTGGCCGAGGCGGCACGCGCGCTCGACGCGGCGGGCCTGCGCGAAGACAAGGGTTCCGGAATGCGGCAGGCGGCCGTTGTTGCAGCATCTCCGTCCGCCTTCGAAATAAACCGGAACTGCCAATGAACTTTCATCGTTGCAGGTAGTGAGTGGGTAAAGAGCCCTGAACGGAGGTACGTGCGGGTAGCGGGTGCCGAGATCCGGCCGGGCAGGCTATGTTCGGTTGTGAGGAATGGTGAATGCCAGACCTCGACGAATGCACCCCCAGGTTTCGGGCAGGTAACTCACCGGTAGCCCAGAAGCTGAAAAGTCGGTGGGGTGGAGACCTCCCGGACGGGGGAGGAGGAGGTCGAAGCCACCGAGTCCGCGGCTCCGGCGATCACCGGAGCCTGGTGCAAAAGGGAGAAGCTCCGCCGCTGGGTGGAGCGATCCGGGAACGGAGTTCTGCGTGGACATCGTCGTCAAGGGCCGCAAGACCGAGGTGCCCGAGCGGTTCCGCAAGCACGTGGCCGAGAAGCTGAAGCTGGACAAGATCCAGAAGTTCGACGGCAAGGTGATCAGCCTCGACGTCGAGGTGTCCAAGGAGCCAAACCCCCGCCAGGCCGACCGTTCCGACCGGGTGGAGATCACGCTTCGCTCGAGGGGACCGGTCATTCGTGCGGAAGCGGCCGCAGCCGACCCCTACGCAGCGCTGGACCTGGCCACCGGCAAGCTGGAGGCGCGACTGCGCAAGCAGCACGACAAGCGCTACAGCCGTCGGGGCAACGGCCGGATTCCCGCTGCCGAAGTCGCCGAGACCGTGCCGGGTGCGGCGTCGTTCAACAGCGAGGGTGACCTCGCCGGCGGCGGCGAGGGAGAGTCCGTACCCACCACCAGGATCGGCTCGCTCGAGGTGCAGGGCGAAGGCCCACTGGTGATGCGCGAGAAGACGCACGTCGCGGCACCGATGCTGCTCGATCAGGCGCTCTACGAGATGGAGCTGGTCGGGCACGACTTCTATCTGTTCGTCGATGCCGAGACGAAGGAACCCAGTGTCGTCTACCGGCGGCACGCCTATGACTACGGTGTCATTCATCTGAGGACCGACCCGCTGGCCGCTGACGAGGCGGGCGGCGCGGGCGGTGCGCTCGGCGGCTGACGCCCCGCATCGGTGGTGCCCCTGGGGGTGCATTCACGCCACCAGGGGCACCCGTGTGGGAACACAGGACCACCGCTCTGACGTCCAGGCATGGAATCATGACGTCCCAAGCCAATCGGTGCTCTGTGAAATGCCGTTGGCGGACAGTTTGTGAACTTCAGGCCGTGGCCTTCAGGGGGAGGAACGATGGCGGACACCTTCGGGCCCGTGCGCGATGCGAATGATGCCGACGACGCTGCCTGTGCCGATACCGGCGCGGATGCGGAGAGTTCCCGCAAGGAGCCGATCCGCGTCCTTGTTGTGGATGACCATGCGCTCTTCCGCAGAGGTCTGGAGATCGTCCTCGCCCAGGAGGAGGACATCCAGGTCGTCGGCGAGGCGGGTGACGGGGCGGAGGCCGTCGACAAGGCGGCCGACCTGCTGCCCGACATCGTGCTGATGGACGTACGGATGCCCAAGCGCGGCGGCATCGAGGCGTGCACCTCCATCAAGGAGGTGGCCCCCAGCGCAAAGATCATCATGCTGACGATCAGTGACGAGGAGGCCGATCTCTACGACGCGATCAAGGCGGGTGCGACCGGCTATCTCCTCAAGGAGATCTCCACCGACGAGGTGGCCACGGCGATCCGCGCGGTCGCCGACGGACAGTCCCAGATCAGCCCCTCCATGGCGTCCAAACTGCTCACCGAATTCAAGTCGATGATCCAGCGGACCGACGAGCGCAGGCTGGTACCGGCGCCGCGGCTCACCGACCGGGAGCTCGAAGTCCTCAAGCTGGTTGCCACGGGCATGAACAATCGCGATATCGCGAAGGAACTGTTCATTTCCGAGAACACCGTGAAGAACCACGTCCGCAACATTCTGGAGAAGCTGCAGCTGCACTCCAGGATGGAAGCAGTGGTCTATGCCATGCGGGAGAAGATCCTGGAGATCAGGTGAATCGGGTATGCCGGTGCAGCCGGGTCAGCCGAGGGCGCGGGCGACTTCCTGGCTGAGCGCCTCGCGCAGCTCCGGTGCGTCCACCCGTTCCACCCGGACCGCCGTGCAGCCGACCCAGGACGCCGCCTCCACGAGCGCCTCGGCCATCGGTGCCACGGCCTTCCTGCCGGCCAGGGACACCTGCCGGGCGACCAGAGTCGTGCCCTCGCGTGCCGGATCGACCCGGCCCTGGAGCTTTCCGCCCGCCAGCAGCGGCATCGCGAAATAGCCATGGACCCGCTTGGGCCTGGGGACGTACGCCTCCAGGCGGTGGGTGAAGCCGAAGATCCGCTCCGTCCGCGCCCGCTCCCAGATCAGTGAGTCGAACGGCGACAGCAGCGTCGTACGGTGCCGTCCGCGCGGCTCCGTGGCCAGCGCCGCCGGGTCGGCCCAGGCGGGCTTCGCCCAGCCCTCCACCGTCACCGGCACCAGCCCGGAGTCCGCCACCACCGCGTCGAACTGCTCGGCCTTCAGCCGGTGGTAGTCCGCGATGTCGGCACGGGTGCCGACCCCCAGGGACTGCCCGGCGAGCGCGACCAGCCGGCGCAGACATTCCGTGTCGTCCAGATCGTCGTGCAGCACGGCGTCGGGCAGCGCACGCTCCGCGAGGTCGTACACCCGCTTCCAGCCGCGCCGCTCGGTGCAGACCACTTCGCCGTACATCAGAGCCCGCTCGACGGCGACCTTCGACGCCGACCAGTCCCACCACTCCCCGCCGTTCTTCGCCCCGCCCAGCTCCGTCGCCGTCAGCGGTCCCTCGGCGCGCAGCTGCTTGATCACCGTGTCGTACGCCCCGTCGGGCAGATCGTGGTTCCACTGCGGGCGCGCGCGGTAGGAGCGGCGGCGGAACGCGAAGTGCGGCCACTCCTCGACCGGCAGGATGCACGCCGCATGCGACCAGTACTCGAAGGTGCGGCCACCCGACCAGTACGCGTCCTCGATCGTGCGCCGGCCGACGGCGCCCAGGCGCGCGTACGGAATCAGCTCGTGCGAACGGGCCAGCACCGAGATCGTGTCGAGCTGCACGGCGCCGAGGTGCCGCAGCACGCCCGGTACCCCTGCCCGGCGGTCCGGTGCCCCGAGGAAGCCCTGGGCGCGCAGGGCGATCCTGCGTGCCTGGTCGGCGGAGAGTTCGGCTGCGGGAGGCGGCACAGGCGTCATGGACCGAACCCTAGAGGGCCGCACTGACATTCGTTCACGGTGCGGTGGACCGGTCCGTGCCCCCGGAGGCGGGCGCGCCGGTGGGGGACTTCGTCGGCAGGTACGGGTGGACGCCCGGCAGGCCCAGGTCGGACGGGAGCAGTGCGCCGACCCAGGTGTCCCGCCGCACGCCCTTGTTCAGCAGCCCCGAGCGCTGATCGCCCTCCAGGCGGAAGCCCGCCCGCTGCGCCACGGCCCGCGAGGGCACATTGCCGACCTCGGCCCGCCACTCCAGCCGCTCCCCGCCGAGCGCGGTGAAGGTCCAGTGGGCGGCAGCCCGTACCGCCTCCGTCATATAGCCGAGACCGCGGTGCTCCTTCGCCGTCCAGAACCCCACCTCGTACGTGCCCGCCGGCGTGCGCCGGTTGATGCCGAGTGCACCGGTCATCGCCCCGCCGTCGCGCCGCACCACCGCGAAGTTGTACATGGAGTCGTCCTGCCAGCCGCCGGGGGACAGTTTCTCCGTGAAGAGTTCGGCATCGGCCCGGCTGTACGGCGAGGGGACGACCGTCCAGCGTTGGATGTCCGGGTCCTGACAGGCGGCGTACACCTCATCCGCGTCGCTCCGGCGAAACGGGCGCAGCAGCAGACGTTCGGTGGTGAGAGTGATCGGCTCCATGTACGGATTCTGGTGAGGTGCCGACGGTGATGCGACCAGTTTTCGCGCTTTCCGGCACCTTCCGGGTCCTCCATCCGTTGACTCGAAAGGGCACAGCGGGCTCAACGCGGCGGCAGCCCTCCCGGCGCGGCGGGGTCCTCGCTTACGATGGCCGTTGCGGTGGGGCCCACCTGCCGTGCCCGTGCCAGCGTCCATAACACGACCCAGTGCCAGGCCCGACCGGCAAGGAGACCAGCCTCAGTGTCCGTCTTCAACAAGCTCATGCGTGCAGGCGAAGGCAAGATCCTGCGCAAACTGCACCGCATCGCGGACCAGGTCAGCTCCATCGAAGAGGACTTCGTCAACCTCTCCGACGCCGAGCTGCGGGCGCTCACCGACGAGTACAAGGAACGGTACGCGGACGGCGAGAGCCTGGACGACCTGCTCCCCGAGGCATTCGCGACGGTCCGTGAGGCCGCCAAGCGAGTCCTCGGACAGCGCCACTACGACGTCCAGATGATGGGTGGCGCGGCGCTGCACCTCGGCTATGTGGCCGAGATGAAGACCGGTGAGGGCAAGACCCTCGTCGGCACCCTGCCCGCGTATCTCAACGCGCTCTCCGGCAAGGGCGTGCACCTGATCACGGTCAATGACTATCTGGCCGAGCGTGACTCCGAGATGATGGGCCGGGTCCACAAGTTCCTGGGCCTGACCGTCGGCTGCATCCTCGCGAACATGACGCCGGCCCAGCGGCGTGAGCAGTACGCCTGCGACATCACGTACGGCACGAACAACGAGTTCGGCTTCGACTACCTCCGCGACAACATGGCGTGGTCCGCGGACGAGCTCGTCCAGCGCGGCCACAACTTCGCGGTGGTCGACGAAGTCGACTCGATCCTCGTCGACGAGGCCCGTACGCCGCTGATCATCTCCGGCCCGGCCGATCAGGCGACCAAGTGGTACGGCGACTTCGCCAAGCTGGTCACGCGCCTCAAGAAGGGCGAGGCCGGCAATCCGCTCAAGGGCATCGAGGAGACCGGCGACTACGAGGTCGACGAGAAGAAGCGGACCGTCGCGATCCATGAGTCCGGTGTCGCGAAGGTCGAGGACTGGCTCGGCATCGACAACCTCTACGAGTCGGTGAACACCCCGCTCGTCGGGTACCTCAACAACGCCATCAAGGCCAAGGAACTCTTCAAGAAGGACAAGGACTACGTCGTCATCGACGGCGAAGTCATGATCGTCGACGAGCACACCGGCCGTATTCTCGCCGGCCGCCGCTACAACGAGGGCATGCACCAGGCGATCGAGGCGAAGGAAGGGGTGGACATCAAGGACGAGAACCAGACCCTCGCCACGATCACCCTGCAGAACTTCTTCCGCCTCTACGGCAAGCTGTCCGGCATGACCGGTACGGCGATGACCGAGGCCGCCGAGTTCCACCAGATCTACAAGCTCGGCGTCGTGCCGATCCCGACGAACCGGCCGATGGTCCGAGCCGACCAGTCGGACCTGATCTACCGGACCGAGGTCGCGAAGTTCGCCGCGGTCGTCGACGACATCGCCGAGAAGCACGAGAAGGGCCAGCCGATCCTGGTCGGCACCACCTCGGTCGAGAAGTCCGAGTACCTCTCGCAGCAGCTCTCCAAGCGCGGTGTGCAGCACGAGGTCCTCAACGCCAAGCAGCACGACCGTGAGGCGACGATCGTCGCCCAGGCCGGCCGCAAGGGCGCGGTCACGGTCGCGACGAACATGGCCGGCCGCGGTACGGACATCAAGCTCGGCGGCAACCCCGACGACCTCGCCGAGGCGGAGCTGCGCCAGCGCGGTCTCGACCCCGTCGAGCACGTCGAGGAGTGGGCGGCCGCGCTGCCTGCCGCGCTGGAGAAGGCCGAGCAGGCCGTCAAGGCGGAGTTCGACGAGGTCAGGGAGCTCGGCGGGCTGTACGTCCTCGGTACGGAGCGGCACGAGTCGCGGCGTATCGACAACCAGCTGCGCGGTCGTTCCGGCCGCCAGGGCGACCCCGGTGAGTCCCGCTTCTACCTGTCGCTCGGCGACGACCTGATGCGGCTGTTCAAGGCGCAGATGGTCGAGCGCGTGATGTCGATGGCGAACGTGCCGGACGACGTGCCGATCGAGAACAAGATGGTGACGCGGGCGATCGCGTCGGCGCAGTCGCAGGTCGAGCAGCAGAACTTCGAGACGCGTAAGAACGTCCTGAAGTACGACGAGGTGCTCAACCGGCAGCGCGAGGTCATCTACGGCGAGCGCCGTCGTGTCCTGGAGGGCGAGGACCTGCAGGAGCAGATCCGCCACTTCATGGACGACACCATCGAGGACTACATCCGGCAGGAGACCGCGGAAGGCTTCGCCGAGGAGTGGGACCTCGACCGGCTGTGGGGCGCGTTCAAGCAGCTCTACCCGGTGAAGGTCACCGTCGAAGAGCTGGAGGACGCGGCCGGGGACCGGGCCGGGATCACCGCCGAGTTCATCGGGGAGTCCATCAAGGACGACATCCACGAGCAGTACGACGAGCGCGAGAAGCAGCTCGGCTCGGACATCATGCGAGAGCTGGAGCGGCGCGTCGTCCTGTCCGTCCTGGACCGCAAGTGGCGTGAGCACCTCTACGAGATGGACTACCTCCAGGAGGGCATCGGCCTGCGGGCCATGGCGCAGAAGGACCCGCTGGTCGAGTACCAGCGCGAGGGCTTCGACATGTTCAACGCCATGATGGAGGGCATCAAGGAGGAGTCCGTCGGCTACCTGTTCAACCTGGAGGTCCAGGTCGAGCAGCAGGTCGAGGAGGTTCCGGTGCAGGATGCGGCCGAGCGGACCTCGCTGGCCAAGGAGGACGTCACGGTTCCGGCCGCGGCGCGTCCGGAGATCCGCGCCAAGGGGCTCGACGCTCCGCAGCGGCCGGACCGGCTCCACTTCTCCGCTCCCACGGTGGACGGGGAGGGCGGTGTCGTCGAGGGCGACTTCGCCAATGGCGACGGTGGGGCGGTGTCGGAGTCGGACGGGCTCACCCGCGCCGAGCGGCGCAAGGCGCAGAAGAGCGCGGGCGGGGGGCGGCGCCGCAAGAAGTAGGTGCGGCTGCGCCTGCGCCCCGTGGGCGTGGGACTGATTGGTACGGCGGCTGGGGCCGGGCACCGAGGGGTGTCCGGCCCCAGCCGTGTGCGGGGGCGGGAGATGGGGTTCCGGGGTCGTCCGGCGGCTCCGTCCTCGGCGCCGGACGGGCTCGAAGGGGTTACCGGTGCAAGCCTGCCGAGGGGCCGGGGGCTTTTTCTCGAACGTCGGAAGGGCCGCAAGAGACGGACGGGCTCAGGGATTGCCGCTGGGTGCGCTGTGCCGCGGGCGGTGGGTGTCGGAGTCTCGCCTCAGCTGCTGGACTTGGTGCCGCCCAGCTCCACCGCCGCGCAGCGCCAGCGGAGGTCAGGTCCCTGTTCCAGGCGGAAGGCCATGGCGCGTACCTCTTCGCCCGCCGCGATGCTCGCGCACGCTTCCACCACTCCCGGTGCGGGCTGGGCGCCGTGGCAGCGGCGTACCACCGGGCGGGCGCCGCGGGCCCTGAGCGGGGTGGCCGGGGCCAGTTCGGCAAGCTGGTCGTAGGCCTCGCCGATCGTGTGGCCGAGCATCCAGTGGACCGGTCGCTGGCCGCTGAGAACCGCGAGGAGGCGTTCCGCGAACCAGTGGTGCGGGCGCATTCGCTGCGCTGTCCGGCGACGCTGCGCCGGTACGGCCTCGGGCCTGCGCTGGTCGTGACGTCCGGCGGGCCGGGTCCTGTTCACGCTCATCGTTCTTCGCCCCCGTTGATTCGAGGCCCGGTCGTTTACCGGGCGGTAACTTCTGCTGGGGATCTTCTACGGCGGTGACGTACGCGGCCGCAAGCACCGTTGGGCCGCCGGGCGCGGACCCGGAGATTCACCTATCCGGGTGATGAGCGCGGTGCCGCAAGGTGTGTGGGGGAGGCGCGAGGGGTGAATAGTGCGCGTGAGGTGGACGGGCCGGAGGCCGTGCCCGTAACCCCGATGGGGGACGTCGCACGTATCCTGAGGGCGTCTCCGACTACGAAAGCGGCCAGCCATGCGCGTGTACGTCCCCCTGACCCTCTCCGGTCTCGCAGCGGCGCACCGGGCGGGCGAGGTCGGCCCCGGCCCGCTGACCGCGTACGCGGTGACTCCCGCGCTGCGCGAGTGGTACGTCTCCGACGACATCGAGGAACTGGAGTACGCGGCGCTCAACCGGGCCGCGTCCGCCTCGCTGCGGATGATCGCCGGGGACCCGGATGCCGTACGCAGGCGCGTGGTCGTCGCCGTCGACGTTCCGGACGGGGAAGCCGTCGCCGACCCCGACCACAGCCTCGATCCGTCGTCGCTCGGTGAGGTGCGGATCGCCTCCGCGGTGGCGCTGAGGAAGGCGGCCGCAGTGCACGTCGACGCGGACGACGCGGAGAAGGACGTTGCGGCCGCCGCCGCGGTGCTCGGCGCGGCGGACCTCGGGGACGACGACGCGCAGTTCACCGTGGACGGCGCGGAGGACCACGAGCTGCTCTGGTTCGGGGTGCAGGAGATTCCCAACCTGATCAGCTGACCGGTACCTGATCGGCTGACCCGTTGTCGTACCCGGCAGGTACTTTCTATGCATGGCGACGCACGGGAAGCACCGCACGCATCTGGTCTGGGACTGGAACGGCACACTGCTCGACGACAATGACGCGGTCGTCGGCGCGACGAATGCCGCGTTCGCCGAGGTGGGCCTTGAGCCGCTCACGCTGGAGCAGTACCGGGAGATGTACTGCATTCCGATCCCCCGCTTCTACGAGCGGCTGATGGGCCGGCTGCCCACCGAGGCCGAGTGGGAGCGAATGGACGGGATCTTCCACCGGTACTACACGGAGCAGCGGGTCGCCTGCGGGCTGACCGCCGGGGCCGCGGAGCTGCTGGCGCAGTGGCAGCTCGCCGGACGCAGCCAGTCGCTCCTGAGCATGTATGTCCACGAGCAGCTGGTGCCGGTGGTCCGGGGGTACGGGATCGAGCGGCACTTCACGCGGGTCGACGGCCGCACCGGGCCGTCCGGCGGCAGCAAGGCGCAGCACATGGAGCGGCACCTTGCCGCTCTGGACGGGATATCGCCCGAGCACACGGTGGTCATCGGCGACGCGGTGGACGACGCGCTGGCCGCGGCGCATGTCGGTGCGGGGGCGGTGCTCTACACCGGGGGGTCGCACAGCCGGGCCAGCCTGGAGGCGGCCGGCGTGCCGGTGGTGGACAGTCTGGGCGAGGCTGTGGAGCTCGCCGAGCAGATGACCCGCTGAGGGGTGTCCGAAGGGGTCCGGCGGGGTCCGGCGGGAGGCTGAGGGGGTTCTTCGGCGACGTTTCGGCCCGGCGGGGCCTCGGCCCGCCCGGGCTTCAGTTCGCCGGGGCCTTCGTGCGCAGGACCTTCAGGAACTCGCGCATCCAGGCCGAGTGGTCCGGCCAGGCGCGGGACGAGATCAGGGTGCCGTCCACCACCGCTTCATGGTCCTCGAAGGTGGCACCCGCCGCCTGCATGTCGAGTTCCAGTGCGGGGTAGGCCGTGACGCGGCGGCCGCTCAGTTCGCCGATCGCCGCCGTCAGCAGAGGGCCGTGGCAGATCTGGGCGACCGGCCTGTCCGAGTCGAAGAAGGCCTTGAGGATCTTGCGGAGCTCGGGGTCGTTGCGCAGGTACTCGGGGGCGCGCCCGCCGGGGACGACCAGGGCGACGTAGTCTCCGGGGGCGACCTCGGAGAACGCCAGGTCGGCCGGCCAGGTGTAGCCGGGCTTCTCGGTGTACGTGTCGAAGCCGGGCTCGAAGTCGTGGACGACGAAGCGGAGCGTCTTGCGGGCGGGGGCCGCGATGTGGACGTCGTACCCCTCCTCCCGCAGCCGCTGGTACGGGTACAGGACTTCCAGGGACTCGGCGGCGTCGCCGGTGACGATCAGGACTTTCGGTGCCATGATGCGGGCTCCCCTCGCGCGGACATCTTCGTCAAGCGTGCATCTGCCCGTTGCGCGCTGTCCAGAGTGTCAAAGTTCGGGGCCTTCTTTTGTACACATACGGCTCATGACGGTTCCGGGTACGGGCGAGATAGCCTGGACCCCGTGATCAGCGCGATACGCCTCGGGGGCAGCGAAGCCCCCGGCCTGCGCCCGGAGTGCCACCGTGCCCGGGCGATCACTGATCCCCTCGTCCCGGACCCGCTGCCAAAAATGGCCAATATGGTCCCGGGCATCTCTCGTAGCGGCATAGCGTCGAGTCAGACCGGAAACCCCGTGTCGTGGCGGTACGTCGCTTTTTTCACCTACGTCACGCAACGGCGCGCGACAGGAGCCAGAGGACATGCAGACCAAGCTGGACGAAGCCAAGGCCGAGCTGCTCGCACGGGCGGCCCGGGTAGCTGACAACGTTCCGGGCGGTGGTGTCGGCGGCCCGGGCGGTACCCCCCGGGTGCACGTTGTGGGCACCGGGGCCGGGCAGGACGAGCGTCCGAGCACGGACGTGCTGCTCTCGTACCTCCAGCGCTACTACCTGCACACCGCTCCGGAGGACCTCGCCGGCCGCGACCCGGTCGATGTCTTCGGTGCTGCTTCCTCCCACTACCGGCTCGCGGAGAACCGCCCGCAGGGCACCGCGAACGTCCGGGTGCACACCCCGACCGTCGAGGAGAACGGCTGGACGTCCAGCCACTCCGTCGTCGAGGTCGTCACCGACGACATGCCGTTCCTGGTCGACTCCGTCACCAATGAGCTGTCCCGGCAGGGGCGCGGCATCCATGTCGTGATCCACCCGCAGGTCGTCGTCCGCCGCGATGTCACCGGCAAGCTCATCGAGGTCCTCGCCGAGGGCAACGGCCTCTCCGCCGGCGAGCAGGGCCGCAAGGGTGCCAACGGGACCACGCACACGCTGCCGCACGACGCGCTCGTCGAGTCCTGGATCCACGTCGAGATCGACCGCGAGACCGACCGCTCCGACCTGAAGCAGATCTCCCTGGATCTGCTCCGCGTGCTGTCCGACGTACGGGAGACCGTCGAGGACTGGGAGAAGATGCGCGACGCCGCGCTGCGCATCGCCGACGACCTGCCCGGCGAGCCGCTCGACGAGCTTGCCGACGAAGAGGTCAACGAGGCCCGGGAGCTGCTGCGCTGGCTCGCCGCCGACCACTTCACCTTCCTCGGCTACCGCGAGTACGAGCTGAAGGACAGCGACGCGCTGGCCGCCGTCCCCGGCACCGGCCTCGGTATCCTCCGCTCCGACCCGCACCACAGCGAGGACGAGGCGCACCCGGTCAGCCCGTCCTTCGACCGGCTGCCCGCCGACGCCCGCGCCAAGGCCCGCGAGCACAAGCTGCTGATCCTCACCAAGGCGAACAGCCGGTCCACCGTGCACCGCCCCAGCTACCTCGACTACGTCGGCGTGAAGAAGTTCGACACCGACGGCAACGTCATCGGTGAGCGCCGCTTCCTCGGACTGTTCTCGTCCGCCGCCTACACCGAGTCCGTGCGCCGGGTGCCCGTCATCCGCCGCAAGGTCGCCGAGGTGCTGGAGGGCGCGGGCTTCTCGCCCAACAGCCACGACGGACGCGATCTGCTGCAGATCCTGGAGACGTACCCGCGCGACGAGCTCTTCCAGACGCCCGTCGACCAGCTGCGTTCCATCGTCACGTCCGTGCTGTACCTCCAGGAGCGGCGACGGCTGCGCCTCTACCTCCGCCAGGACGAGTACGGGCGCTACTACTCCGCGATCGTCTACCTGCCGCGCGACCGCTACACCACCGGTGTGCGGCTCCGGCTGATCGACATCCTGAAGGAGGAGCTCGCCGGCACCAGCGTCGACTTCACCGCCTGGAACACCGAGTCGATCCTCTCCCGGCTGCACTTCGTCGTCCGAGTCGCACCCGGCACCGAGCTGCCCGACCTGACCGACGCCGAGGCCGACCGCATCGAGGCGCGTCTCGTCGAGGCCGCCCGTTCCTGGGCCGACGGCTTCCAGGAGGCGCTGAACGCCGAGTGCGGTGAGGAGCGCGCCGCCGAGCTGCTGCGCCACTACGGTCACTCGTTCCCCGAGGGCTACAAGGCCGACCACACGCCGCGCGCAGCCGTCGCCGACCTGGTCCACCTCGAAGCGCTGAAGAAGGACGAGAAGGACTTCGCGCTCAGCCTGTACGAGCCGGTCGGCGCCGGCCCCGGTGAGCGTCGCTTCAAGATCTACCGTACGGGTGAGCAGGTCTCCCTCTCCGCCGTTCTCCCGGCGCTCCAGCGGCTCGGGGTCGAGGTCGTCGACGAGCGGCCGTACGAGCTGCGCTGCGCGGACCGTACGCATGCCTGGATCTACGACTTCGGGCTGCGGATGCCGCAGGTCAACGGCAGCGGCACCTACCTCGCCGACGACGCCCGCGACCGATTCCAGGACGCGTTCGCCGCGGTGTGGACCGGGCAGGCCGAGAACGACGGCTTCAACTCCCTGGTGCTCGGTGCCGGTCTGAGCTGGCGGCAGGCGATGGTGCTGCGTGCCTACGCGAAGTACCTGCGGCAGGCCGGTTCGACCTTCAGCCAGGACTACATGGAGGACACCCTCCGTAACAACGTCCACACCACCCGGCTGCTGATCTCCCTCTTCGAGGCCCGGATGTCGCCCGGTCGGCAGAGCGCCGGCACGGAGCTGATCGACGGTCTCCTCGAAGAGCTCGACGGGGCGCTCGACCAGGTCGCCTCGCTCGACGAGGACCGGATCCTGCGGTCCTTCCTCACCGTCATCAAGGCGACCCTGCGCACGAACTTCTTCCAGACGACGGACGGCGGCAAGCCGCACGCGTACGTCTCGATGAAGTTCGACCCGCAGGCCATCCCGGACCTTCCGGCGCCCCGCCCGGCGTTCGAGATCTGGGTGTACTCGCCGCGCGTCGAGGGTGTGCACCTGCGCTTCGGCAAGGTCGCCCGCGGTGGTCTGCGCTGGTCGGACCGGCGGGAGGACTTCCGTACGGAGATCCTCGGCCTGGTCAAGGCGCAGATGGTGAAGAACACCGTCATTGTGCCGGTCGGCGCCAAGGGCGGCTTCGTCGCCAAGCAGCTGCCGGACCCGGCCGTCGACCGTGACGCCTGGATGGCCGAGGGCATCGCCTCGTACCGGACATTCATCTCGGCGCTGCTCGACATCACCGACAACCTGGTGGCCGGCGAGGTCGTGCCGCCCGTCGACGTCGTGCGCCACGACGAGGACGACACGTACCTCGTCGTCGCCGCCGACAAGGGCACCGCGAGCTTCTCCGACATCGCCAACGAGGTCGCCGTCGGGTACGGCTTCTGGCTCGGCGACGCGTTCGCCTCCGGCGGTTCCGCCGGTTACGACCACAAGGGCATGGGCATCACCGCCCGCGGCGCCTGGGAGTCCGTGAAGCGGCACTTCCGCGAGCTCGGTCACGACACCCAGACCGAGGACTTCACGGTCGTCGGCGTCGGCGACATGTCCGGTGACGTGTTCGGCAACGGCATGCTGCTCTCCGAGCACATCCGGCTCGTCGCCGCGTTCGACCACCGGCACATCTTCCTCGACCCGACCCCGGACGCCGCCGCCTCGTACGCCGAGCGGCGCCGCCTCTTCGACCTGCCGCGCAGCTCCTGGGCCGACTACAACAAGGACCTGCTCTCCGCGGGCGGCGGCATCCACCCCCGTACCGCGAAGTCGATCCCGGTCAACGCGCACGTCCGCGAGGCGCTCGGCATCGAGTCGGGGGTCACCAAGATGACGCCCGCCGACCTGATGCAGACCATCCTCAAGGCGCCCGTCGACCTGGTGTGGAACGGCGGCATCGGTACGTACATCAAGTCGTCGGCCGAGTCGAACGCGGATGTCGGCGACAAGGCCAACGACGCGATCCGCGTCAACGGCCAGGACCTGCGGGCCAAGGTCGTCGGCGAGGGCGGCAACCTCGGCGCGACCCAGCTCGGCCGGATCGAGTTCGCCCGGGGCGGCGGCCGGATCAACACCGACGCGATCGACAACAGCGCCGGTGTGGACACCTCCGACCACGAGGTGAACATCAAGATCCTGCTCAACGGACTGGTCCGGGACGGCGACATGACCGTCAAGCAGCGCAACAAGCTGCTCGCGGACATGACCGACGAGATCGGCCGCCTGGTGCTGCGCAACAACTACGCGCAGAACACCGCGCTCGCGAATTCCGCCACCCAGTCCGCCTCCCTGCTCCACGCCCAGCAGCGCTTCATGCGCCGCCTGGGCCGCGACGGACACCTGGACCGCGCGCTGGAGTTCCTGCCCGCGGACCGGCAGATCCGGGAGCTGCTGAACAGCGGCAAGGGGCTCACTCAGCCCGAGCTCGCCGTGCTGCTGGCCTACACGAAGATCACCACGTCCGACGAGCTGATCCGGACCAGCCTGCCGGACGACCCGTACCTGCAGAAGCTGCTGTACGCCTACTTCCCGGATCAGCTGCGCGCACAGTTCCCCGAGGCGGTCGACGGACACGCGCTGCGTCGCGAGATCATCACCACGGTGCTGGTCAACGACACGGTGAACACCGGTGGTTCGACCTTCCTGCACCGGCTGCGGGAAGAGACCGGCGCATCGATCGAGGAGATCGTGCGGGCGCAGGCCGCAGCCCGCGAGATCTTCGGCCTGGGCCAGGTGTGGGACGCCGTCGAGGCGCTCGACAACAAGGTCGCCGCCGATGTGCAGACCCGGATCCGGCTGCACTCGCGCCGGCTCGTCGAGCGCGGCTCGCGCTGGCTGCTCGGCAACCGGCCGCAGCCGCTGGAGATCGCCGGGACGATCGGCTTCTTCAAGGACGGTGTCGACCAGGTCTGGGCCGAGCTGCCCAAGATGCTGAAGGGCGCCGACGAGGAGTGGTACCAGTCGATCCTGGAAGAGCTCACCGAGGCGGGCGTCCCGGACGAGCTGGCGCAGCGCGTCGCCGGGTTCTCCTCCGCCTTCCCGGCGCTCGACATCGTGGCGATCGCCGAGCGCGTCGGCAAGGACCCGCTCGCCGTCGCCGAGGTCTACTACGACCTCGCGGACCGGCTGGGCATCACCCAGCTGATGGACCGGATCATCGAGCTGCCGCGGAGCGACCGCTGGCAGTCCATGGCCCGCGCCTCCATCCGTGAGGACCTGTACGCCGCGCATGCCGCGCTCACCGCGGATGTGCTGGGCGTGGGCAACGGGACGTCGACGCCGTCGGAGCGGTTCGAGGCGTGGGAGGAGAAGAACGCGGCGATCCTGACGCGTTCGCGCTCCACACTGGAGGAGATCCGGGGGTCGGACGCGTTCGACCTGGCGAACCTGTCGGTGGCCATGCGGACGATGCGGACGCTGCTGCGTACGCACGGCTGATCGGGCGGCGACTGTACGGAAGGGGGGCGCCCCGGGCTTCGGCCCGGGGC
>NZ_JBHVEE010000130.1:0-27505 GCF_042802415.1 Streptomyces sp. NPDC057486
CGCCAAGACCGCCCCGCACCCAAACCCACCCCGCTACAATCCCCACACCCAAGCCGTTGACCAGCAGTAATGGAAAAGTACGGCTGGAGTACTAGCCGCTGGGGCTGCGAGCGCAGCGCGAGGTGCCCGCCCCGATCGTGAGTGGCCGGGTACCTCGCCGCGCGCACTGTGCCCGCCACATGCGCCGAGGCACCCGGCCGTCCCCATGCCTCGGCGGTCCGTGGCGGGCCGGACGCTCGTATCAGCCTGGGAGGATCAGCCCCTTGCGTGCTGTTGAAGAGTGGCTGCCAGGAGATGGGAGTCGAGCAGGGAGACGTCTGCCGTCCTGTCCGCCCGTGCATAGCCGGCCAGCATCCGTTTGGTCAGGACGAGTGCTTCGGGCGAGCGTCGGACGAGGGGCCTGGTCCAGGAATCGATCACCTTGTCCAGCTGGTCGAGTGGGGCGGTCCGGTGGAGCAGACCGATACGGTGGGCCGTGTCGGCGTCGAAGACGTCGCAGGTGAGCATGAGCTCGCGAATCCTGGACGTGCCGGCCTCGGAGACCAGGCGTCCCATCGCCCCGCCCCATGCCGGCGGTAGCCCTATGCCGACCTCCGGCATGCGAAAGCGGCTGGTGTCGGCACCGGCGCGCAGATCGCAGAAGGAGGCGAGGGCCAGACCCGCGCCGATGACCCGCCCGTGCAACCGGGCGATGGTGACGGCGTGAGTGTTCTCCAGGGCCTGGCACAGGCGGTGCGCCTTGTCGGCGATGCGCCGCAGATTTACTCCGGACGGATCGGCGGCCAGTGCCTCCTGGTACTCGTTGCGGTCGGCACCCAGGCAGAAGTCCGTACCCAGTGACGACAGCGTCAGGATCCGGACGTCGGGTCTCTCGTGGAGGTCGTCGAGCAGGGTGGTGAGGTCGTCGAGGACTGCGGCGTCCAACGTGTCGTCCTGTCCCCAGGGGTTGAGGCGGACATGCAGTACGGGGCCGTCCTGCTCAGCACGTATCGCCTTGGGAGCGGTCCGGGCGCGTACGGGAGTGGGGATCGATTCGGTCATGCGAAGGCTACGTCCAGGTTCAGCAGGCGTCGGAACGCCACACGGGGCGCCATCGACGGGGGGCGTACGAGGGTGAGGCGGGGAAGGCGACGGATCAGTTGACGGAGAAGGGTCTGGGCTTCGAGGCGGGCCAGCGGCGCGCCGAGGCAGTAGTGGATGCCGCCACTGAATGCGAGGTGGCCGGGCGTGCGTTCGGGGTCGAACCGGTCCGGGTCGCTGTGTCTGGCCGGGTCTCGGTGCGCCGCTCCGACCATGAGGTGGACCATCTCGTCGCGGCGGACCTCGATGCCTCCCAGCACGGAGTCCTGCGAGGCGACCCTGCTGATCACGTGTGTGGGCGGGTCGTAGCGGAGCGTCTCCTCCACGAACCCCGGTACGAGGTCCGGGTTGTCGGCGACCATGTCCCAGCGTTCCGGGCTTTCGACGAGCCGGAGTGTCATCGTCGAGAGGAGGGTCGCGGTGGTCTCCAGGGCGGCAAGCAGGACGAACAGCACCAGGAAGTAGACCGCCTCGTCGGCCTTGTCCTGGTCGGGCTCGATCGCGTCCCACGTCTGGATCCATCGGGTGATGGGGTCATCACCGGGGTGGGAGCGCCGATCACGCACCAGGTCCGTGAAATAGGTGCGGAGTTCGGCTGTGGCCGCGTCGGACAATGCCAGTTGGCTGGCCGACGGCAGCAGCTCCTGGGTGAATACCTGATCATGTGTCAACTGTCTGAGTCTGGGCCAGTCGGCCTGCGGCAGCCCGAGCCAGTCGCCTATGGTGGCCACCGGCAACTCCTCGCAGACAAGCTCCGAGAAGTCCGCCTCGCCGGTACGTATTCGCTCCCTGAAGGCGTCGAGGAGCCGATCCGCGGTCCGGGTCACATTGCGGCCGATGCGCTCCACAGTGGCTCGGTCGAAGGTGCCCGCCGCCCGTCTCACCTTGGTGTGGTCCGGTGGGTTGAGCGCGGCGAGTGTGTTGCTCATCTCGCGTGAGGAGGGTGCGTTCCAGCGTGTCCCGGGCCCCTGGCGCTCCCGCCATCTCTTGTCGGGCTCCAGCCATTGCCGGCTGCGCAGAACCTGGTCGCAGGCGGCGAAGCCCGTCACGACGGAGCCGCCCCAGGGGGCGGGCACCACCTCGCCCCGGGAGAGGAGCTCGGCGTATATCGGGAAGGGGTCGGCCTGCCCTCTGGCCGTCCGCAGACGGGAGAAGAGGGAGGCGGACGCCCGGCGGTCGTACGACGGAGTTGTGGCAACGCCCATGGTGGCGGCTCCTTTCTGAGAACCGCCGCCATGCATACCCACAAGATCGTTAAAGCATCCACTACCCCTGAGTACTCAAAAGGTTACTAAAATCACTCTTGCCTCACTCGCCCCTGGTCCACGCCAGGAAGCGGCTGAACAGGCCGCCCTTGGGCTGCGGCGCGACACCGGCGTTCGCATGCGAGGGTGCGGCGGTGGAGGGCGAGGAGGCGGCTGTCTGCTGCTGGGACATCTGGCCCGCGTTCGATCCGGCCGACTCGGCTGCCTGGGGAACGGCCCTCGGGGTGAAGCGGATCGGGAGGGTGACCAGCGAGCGGCTCCACGGGCTCGGCGTCCAGGTGAGTGCCTTGAACGGGACACGCATCTCGACGTCTGGAAGCCGGTTGAGCAGGGCTTCGACGGCAGTCACGGCAATCATGAAAGCCGGGTCCTTGGCGGGGCAGGCGTGCG
Organism: Streptomyces sp. NPDC057486; assembly: GCF_042802415.1. NCBI lineage: Bacteria > Bacillati > Actinomycetota > Actinomycetes > Kitasatosporales > Streptomycetaceae > Streptomyces > Streptomyces sp. NPDC057486. The sequence continues at coordinate 2,736 of NZ_JBHVEE010000130.1, forward strand.
GGCCCGCTCCGAATGCCAAGTGCGCCTTGGCACTGAGCTTTTCGCGGTGCTCGGTCAGCTTCGGGTCGGTGTTGGCCCCGGCGAATGAGATCAGGATCGGGTCGTTGGCCCGGACCACTCTGTCGCCGATCTCGACGTCGTGAGTCGGGTAGTGGGCCGCGTAGTTGGCGATCGGCGCGAAGTTCCAGAGGGTCTGGGAGACCGCGTCCTCGACCGGAAGGCCGGCCTGCCATTCCTCTCCGAGGTACAGGGCGCTACTGGTGCCGATGGTCGCGGCCAGCGGCGCGGTGCCACCGGAGAGCAGGGTGACCAGCTGGTGCAGCACCTCTTCGTCGCTCAGCTGCGCCGGGTGCCCCATCAGACGCGTCGTGAGGTCGGCTGCCGGGCGCCGCCGCTTGAGGGCGATCAGCTCGGTGAGCGCCCCGCCGAGCACCTCGTCGGCCCCGGGTGTGCCCTCGAAGATGCCACTGATCCCGGCGATCACGCGGTCGCCGATCTCGGGCGGGCAGCCGAACAGGTTACTGAAGACCAGCAGAGGCAGCGGCTGGGCGTACTCGGCCATCAGCTCTGCCTGGCCGCGGATGTCGGTACTGAACTGGCTGATCAGGTAGGAGGCGGACTGCTGTGTCTGCCTGATGAGCTGGTGCTCGTTGACCGTGGCGAGACTATCGGTAACGGCCTGACGCAGTCGGGCATGTGCCGCACCGTCACTGAAGAGCGCGTTGGGGCGGTAACCCATCATGGGCAGTGCCGGGCTGTCGGCCGGGACGCGCCCTTCGTTGAGGGCGTTCCAGCGGCGGGAGTCGCGCACGAAGGAGGCGGGGTTCTGCAGGACGTACAGAGCGGCGTCGTAGCTGGTGACGAGCTCGGCCTGGACGTCGGGGGCGATGTCCACGGGCGCACTGGGACCGAACGATCGCAGCTGTGCGTAGTGGCTGTCGGGGTCGGCTCCGAACGCGGGGCCGTACATCTGGACGTTCCCGTGCGCGGGGCAGCCGGGAGGTATCTCCTGCGGCTCAAGTGGCTGTTGCATTCCTGCGCTCCTAGCCGAGTTGGGACATGAGGTGTTTCACGAGGGTGATGAGGGCCTGTGCCGAGGAGTTCTCGTCCCGTACGTCGCACTCCACGACAGGGGTCTCGGCGGTGAGGTTCAGCGCCTCGCGCACCTCGTCGAGCGGGTAGTTCGTGGTGCCGTCGAAGTGGTTCACGGCGATGGCGTACGTCAGGCCGAAACGTTCGACGAGGTCCAGGACGGGGAAGGACTCGTGCAGTCGCTCCGGGTCGACTAGGACCAGCGCGCCCAGGGCGCCCCGGGAGAGTTCCTCCCACATCTCTTTGAAGCGCTCCTGGCCGGGCGTTCCGAAGAGGTAGAGCACCAGGGTGTCGCTCAGGGTGAGCCGACCGAAGTCCATGGCGACGGTGGTGGTCTTCTTGTGGGGTGTGCCCGACAGGTCATCGAAGCCCACGCTGGCCTCGGTGATCTCTTCCTCGGTCCGTAGGGGCTCGATCTCGGAGAGACTGCCGATGCAGGTGGTCTTGCCGACCCCGAAGTGCCCCACTATGAGGATCTTCACCGCGTGGGAGACATCTGGATCCAGGTACACGCGTTACGCTCCGAATCGATTCTTCAGGCCCTCGAGCACGGCGCTGACCAGTTCTTTGTCGACACGTTCGGCGCGCGGTATCGGTCTCCTCACGAGGATGAGATTGTCCTCCTCCAACTGCGCCAGCAGGATGCGGACGATGCCCAGGGGCAGGTGCGTGTGCCCTGCCACCTCGGCCACGGACAGGAAGCCGTTCGCGACCAGGTCCATGACCTGCCCCGATTCCGGGGACAGCGTGCGCGCCGCGACGGGTCCGTCCTCTGCCGCCACCGTCACGAGTGTCGTGTGCTCGTATTCGTGGTCCGGGGGCAGTGCTCGTCCATTCGTTATCACGAAGAGGGGGACTAATGGAGACGTCAGTTCCAGCTCTTCATCCTGTTCGGGTCCGTCAGGCATGGCCTGTCCCCTTCCCCGGTGTCGCCGCCGCGGTCAGTCTGGGAACCACTTCGTGCAGACGTGTGGTGAACTCCTCTATGTCGCAGTCGTGTTCGGCGGCAGCGGCCAGGAAGGCGCCAGGACCGGCCGCCATCAGGAAGATCCAGCCGTGCTGGAACTCGATGACCGTCTGACGCCATTCCGCGTCCTCGAGGACCCCCGCAAACTGGGAGGTAACCCGGCTGTAGGCGTGAATGCCCGTCATGGCCGCGGAGATCGTGTCCGCGAGGTCGCGGCTCATCCCGCTGGTCGCCCCGCGGGGAAGGCCGTCCGATCCCAGCAGCACCGCGTGGCGGGCACCCTTGACCTCGGAAATCACCTGGTCGAGCTCGACCAGGACGAATCCCGCGTCACCGGAGCTCTGCTGCCGGGGGGTTCTCCCCCTCGCACCTCCGGCGTCCCCGGCGCTCACCCTCGGCGGCGAGGTGAGGTTGTTGCCCAGCCGGGCGACAAGGCGGTGCATGCGGAAGGAAATCTGCTGCATGTCCACATCGGGCGCGGCTGCGGCGGCGAGGTAGGCGCCCTGCCCTGCCCCGATCAGGAAGCTCCAGCCATGCGAGAACTCGATGATGGTCTGGTTCCACTGCCGGTCCTCCTCCGGTCCGGCGAAGTGGGCTGCCGCCCGGCTGAGCGACTGCATCCCGGCCATGGCGGCGGAGATGGTGCGCACATCCTTCTCGGCCAGGCCTTCGGTCGCGCCGCGTGGAAGGCCGTCCGCGGACAGCAGGACGGCGTGGCGTGCGCGGGGCACGTTGTGCACGATGTCCTCGAGCATCCACGACAGGTCTGCGGTCATGCGTCTTCGGATCCTTCGAACGAGGTGGCGTCAAGGTTGCGGCCGGAGAGCGTGCCGCGCTGGAAGGCCCCCAGGCTGCGCCCGGAAGCGCGGCTTGTCTCCCCCGGGGTCCGCGGCGCCGGCGAGATGGTGTCGGGATCGGGGACGCTCGCGATGGCCGCCTGGCGTGTGCCGCGCTTGGGCAGACCGTTCAGCGTGCGCGACGTCGCGCTCTGGGGCCGGCTCTCGGTGGCGCGCCGGATATTGCTGACCGGAGCCTCCTGGGCGGGCGGCATCTCCTCCATGGTCCACAGCTCCTCGGGCAAGAGGACGACGGCCCTGACGCCGCCGTATCGGGAGACTCCGGTGACGTCCACCTTGAAACCGTGCTGACGCGCGATCAGGCCGACGACCGGGAAGCCGAACTTCGGCTGAGTTCCGAGTTGCGACAGACGGGGGGCGACTTCTCCGGAGAGCAGCGCGGTCGCCCGCTGCCGCTCTTCGTCGTTCATGCTGACACCGGCGTCGTCGATGACGATGCACAGGTTGTTCTGGACGCGCTGGAAGGTCACCTCGATCGGCGCGTCGTGCTGCGAGAAGCTGGCCGCGTTGTCAAGCAGCTCCGCCACGGCGAGGGCGACGGGCGCGACCGCGGACGCCTTCAGGGCGAGACCGGCCTGCTGCATGATGGCGACCCGGTGGAAGTTGCGGATCTGGCCCTGGGCACTGCGCACCACGTCGTAGACGCTGGCGGGCCTGTTGCGACGGCCGAGCGGCGCACCGCACATGACGGCGATGCCCTGAGCCTTGCGCGCCATCTGGGCGTTGGCGTGGTTGACGTCCAACAGGTCGCTGAGGACGGCGTGTCCGCCGTATTTGTGCTGGATGCCGTCCAGAAGTGTCGTCTGCTCGGCGGCGAGGCTCTGCAGGAAGCTGGCGGCACCCTTGAGGACGGCCTTGGTGTTCTCCTCCGCCGCTTCCTTGGCTTCGCGGAGCGTGGCGTCCTGCTCGTTCCGGAACCTCTGCAGCTCGGCGCGCGCTGAGTGCAGGTGGCTGTCCGACGTGAGGAGCTCGCGCCTCAGTTCGGCCTCGGTATGCTGCTTCTTCGCCCCCAGTGCTCTGTTGCGGGCGACGAGTGCCAAGACCGCGACCACGGCTATCGCCGCCACCGCAACCAAGCACCACACAAGTGCGTCTCGATTCATGGAAACCTTTCCCGGCGCATGGCATGCGGACGGCTGCGGATATACCTCGCGAGGACCCGCAACACAGCTGATCGGCACGGTTCACCTGCTGTTACACGGAGAGCATGCTGCCGATCACAAATCAGCATCTGCGTCAAATGGATCAAGATCACAGATGCCGGGATGCTATCACCGGATCTTCGCCTCCTCGGACGCCTGCCATGGCGTCGCATACGCCCAACACAGCTGCCGCAGCAGCGGGTTGGCATGACCTTTCGACCACGTATCTGCCATCTGCCACTTCTCTCGCCACCGATCCGTCAATCGGTTCTTCATAAGTGGAGTGACAATCTCTCACATCGATCTGAGGCACCGTCAACCGGACCCTTGAAGGACCTCTTCGGCAGGTGGCGGCACCCAGTTCATGGGTGCCGGGCGCGTGTTGTAGCCTCGGCGGGAGGGCGCCCGCGCAGACGCCCGGGGATCCCTGGATGCACCCGGCACTTTCCGCACAAGCCGGTTCGCTCGGCAACGATCCCGTGCCCGAGTCACCGAGCAGAGGCGAGGGTGAGGTCCGACCCAGTGCTCCGCCACTCACACTGGCGGATGATTCTCGCGCGATGCTCGGAACCTTTCGGTGAGCGCACCGGTGGCTGTTTCGCCCTGAGGTGGCCATCCCGCCGCCCGAGGAGTTCGCCCACCCTCTGCGTCCCCGCGAAGCGGTGTTCCTGTGAGCACCCCGGCGGGCTACTTCGACGACCCCTACACGGGCGCGCAGTTGGCGGAGCGGCTCGCTCGTGAGCCCGGACTTCTTCTGCGGGCCGATCACAGCGATGAGGACTTCGTCCTCCAGTCCTCAACTGAACGGTGTTGGCGCTGGGTGGGACCGTGTCGCTGCCGGAGGGGCGACGAGATGGGCGGCGACGGCCTCGGCGAGGGCCTGGCGGAGGTGTCCTGGGCAGGTGCGGGCAGCAGCGGGAAGCTCGGTCCGGTCGGTGATCTTCCCGGCAACGTCAGCAGGTCGGCCGATTCGTACGGGCCACCGCGGCCTGGATCGATGGCGCTACCGAACAGACCGCGAAGTGGGACGTCGGCGCCGTGCTCGGTGTCGTCGCGGACGCGGCCGGCGAAGACCTCACCCGTCGCACCCTGCTGCAGCTGCCCGCGGGCTACGAGCTCCTCTTCGGCTGCCCCGAGCCGACCTGAGCATAGGCGGAGAACGGTGTGCCGAGCCGTACCCCGGGGCAGATGTGGGAGGCCGACGGCGAGCGCATGAGCGCGCCCCCTCAGGCGCCCATCGCCTCCGCCGCCTCCCGGGTGATCCGCTCGAACTCGGCGCCCATGGCCGCCGCCAGTGCCTGCGCGGCCGACATGGGGCGAACCATCACCATGAAGTCGTCGATCTTGCCGTCCTCGTCGAAGTGCAGGAAATCGCAGCCGTTGATCTCCCGGTCGCCAACCTTCGCCTTGAAGACGAGGGCGTGGTCGCGGCCGTTGGCTCCCGCTATCTCCCGTACGTAATGGAAGTCGGTGAAGACTCGCGAGACTCCACGCAGGATCGACGCGGTGATCGCCTTCCCGGGGTACGGCTTGAACGCCACAGGGCTGGTGAACACGACATTCTCGGCCAGCAGAGCCTCTATCGCGGCGTGGTCCTCGGCCTCGACCGCCTTGTGGAAGGGGTGCATCCCAGCCACCTCTCATAGGCAAATAGTTGATTAGGTGCGGATGTTAGGCTGCTGTCATGGCATTGCGCAATGCGGTACTCGCGGCACTTCTGGACGGCGAGGCCTCCGGGTACGACCTGGCCAAGGGATTCGACGCCTCGGTGGCCAATTTCTGGATGGCGACCCCACAGCAGCTGTACCGGGAGCTCGACCGGATGGAGTCCGACGGCCTGATCGAGGCCCGGCTCGTCGAGCAGGTGCGGCGTCCCAACAAGCGGCTGTTCTCCCTGACGGAGGCCGGACGCCAGGCCCTCCGCCACTTCACCGCCGAGCTGCCCAGGCCCACGGCCATCCGCGACGAGCTGATGGTCAAGGTGCACGCCATGGACGAAGGCGACCCCGACGCCGTGCGCGCGGCCATCGCCGAGCGGATGGAGTGGGCCAGGGCCAAGCTCGCCCGCTACGACCGGCTCCGCGACCGCCTGCTCGACGGGCGGACGGAGCAGGAGCACCTGGCTCATGCCGAGCGCATCGGCCCCTACCTCACCCTCATGCGGGGCCGGACCTTCGAGCAGGAGAACGTCACATGGGCCGAGCAGGCCCTGCGCGCCCTGGAACAGCGCACCGGCGTGTCCCGCTAGTGCTGCGACCGGAAAGGTTTGCCGGGAAGCCCGTGGCGTCCGGTGCGGTGCATCGCAAGGCGGAGGATCGCCCTCGTGCTGGACGTGCGTACCCGGGTCATGCGACAACGCAGCGGGGTGCCGTGCCGGGCGTCGCGAGCCGGTGAACTTTCCGGTCGCAGCACTGGGTCCTCCGGACGTCGCGCGCCGACGAAGATCGGCCGGGCAGGGGTCCACCGGTGGGGACATCAGCGACGACCGGCGGAGCGTCACCCCGCGCGCGCTGCCCGCCACGCGCGGAAGCCCTGTGTGGCGGCGTCGAGCAGGCGGCCGGGGCGCGTGAGTGCGCCCGGCCCGTGCAACGGCCCGGATCCGTCGTCATTCCCCACGCCGCGCCGGTCCGCCGACGGCTGATCGAGGTGGCGCGCTCGAGGTGGGCCCGGGCTGTTACCGTTGCTCGGATCCCATCATCTTCATTTGCCCGTTCTTGCGGTTTGCCGGCTTCTGCGCCTGCCGGGAATTCCTCGATACGTGCCGCACATCGAGGAAGGCTCGCCATGAAGCACCCAGCTCGCACGGACACCCCGCAGGACGGATCCGCCCTGGCGGAGACGATCACCCCGGCCCTGCCGGCAGTCGCGTCGTTCGCCGATCTGGATCTTCCGCCCGCCCTGCTGAGGACGCTCACCGACCTCGGCGTGAACCACCCGTTCCCGATCCAGGCGGCCACGCTGCCCAATTCCCTCGCGGGCCGGGACGTCCTGGGCCGGGGCCGCACCGGATCGGGCAAGACCCTCGCTTTCGGTCTGGCTCTGCTCACGCGGATCGCGGGCCGGCGCGCGGAGCCGAAGCAGCCGCTCGGGCTGATCCTCGTACCGACCCGGGAGCTGGCCCAGCAGGTCGGCGAGGCGCTCACCCCGTACGCCCGGGAGCTGAAGCTGCGGATGGTCACGGTGGTCGGCGGCATTTCGATCGGCAGGCAGGCCGGCGAACTGCGGGCCGGGGCCGAGGTCGTCGTCGCGACTCCCGGACGCCTGCACGACCTCATCGAGCGCAAGGACTGTCGCCTGGACCGGGTGCGCATCACCGTCCTGGACGAGGCCGACCAGATGTGTGACATGGGCTTCCTGCCCCAGGTCACCGAGCTTCTCGACCAGGTGCGCCCCGACGGCCAGCGGATGCTGTTCTCCGCCACATTGGACCGCGACGTCGACCTCCTGGTCAGCCGCTACCTCCACGACCCGGTGGTCCACTCGGTCGACCCGTCGGCAGGAGCGGTGACGACGATGGAACACCATGTACTGACCGTCCACGGCGCCGACCGGTACGCCGTCACGACCGAGATCGCGGCTCGGGACGGACGAGTGCTCCTGTTCCTGGACACCAAACACGCGGTCGACCAGTTGACCAAGCATCTGCGGGCCAGCGGTGTCCGCGCTGCCGCGCTGCACAGCGGCAAGTCCCAACCCCAGCGCACGCGCACCCTTGCGCAGTTCAAGAACGGTCAGGTCACCGCGCTCGTGGCCACCAATGTCGCCGCCCGGGGCCTGCATGTGGACGACCTCGACCTGGTGGTCAACGTCGATCCGCCCAGCGACCACAAGGACTATCTGCACCGGGCCGGTCGCACCGCCCGTGCCGGTGAATCCGGCAGCGTCGTCACCCTGGTCCTCTCGAACCAGCGTCGCGACATGAGCCGGCTGATGGCCGACGCCGGTATTACGCCGAAGATCACCAAGGTGCGTTCGGGCGAGGCGGAACTGAGCCGGATCACCGGTGCACGTGTCCCGTCCGGCCTTCCTCTCGACGGCGGTCCTGCCGCGGCGCGTCCCGCCGGCGGCCACGCCCCCTTCCGGGGCATGGGCACGGCCCGGGGTGAGTCCGGCCGCGCCGCCGGCGGGTCCCGCCGTGGAGGCGAGGCCCGCAAGATGGCCGAGGCCCGCAAAGCCGCACGGGTGCGCCGCGGCTCGTAACGACGCCGGGACGGGGGAGCGGACGGACGCCGGACAACGACCGGCTGAATGCGTGTGCCGAATCGGCGGAACATCGCGGCGTTCCGGTCGGCCCCGAGCCGCGCCCCGTCCCGACCGGCACGGCCACGCCGGAGGCGCTCATGCCGCCAGAGGTCTGTCCTCCGGTGCGATGGGGGCAGGCAGCACGGTGGAGCCACTCAGGTACCGGTCCGTCGCGGCTGCGGCGGACCGGCCCTCCGCGATGGCCCACACCACAAGGGACTGGCCACGCCCTGCGTCACCGGCGATGAAGACCCCGTCCGTCCTGGTGGGGACCGTCCGCTCGGCCTGCTCGGCCTGCTCGGCAGTGAAGGCGGAACTCCGGGCGAAGTTCCCCCGCTCGTCCAGGGTGAGCCCGAGCTGCTTCATGAGACCGGTGCCCCGTTCGGGACCGTAGAAGCCGAGGGCCAGCAGGACCAGATCCGCCGGGATCAGATGCTCGGTGCCCGGCCGCGGCCTTCTGACGACGGGCTCCACCTTCGCCAGGCGCAGTCCGCGCACGTGGCCGGCCCCGTCCCCTTCGAAACGGAGGGTGGCGGAGGCGAAGACTCTCGGATCCGCGCCCTTCCGCCCCCGGGCCTCCTCATGGGCGTGGGAGATCCGATAGACCTTCGGATATGTGGGCCACGGTTCGGTGTCCCGCCGGGTCTCGCCGGGCTCCGGATTGATATCCAGCTGCACCACGGAGCTCGCGCCCTGGCGCAGGGCGGTGCCGAGACAGTCCGATCCGGTGTCCCCGCCGCCGATGATCACGACGTGCTTGCCCTCGGCGGTGACAGGAGGCGAGACGTAGTCGCCCTCCCTCACCCGGTTCGCGAGGGTCAGATAGTCCATGGCCTGATGAATGCCGGCCAGCTCGCGACCGGGGACGGGCAGCTCACGTTGTCCCCTGGCTCCTATGGCGACGACCACCGCGTCATGGCGTCTTCTGAGTTCGGCGGCGTCGAGATCGCTGCCGACGTCCACCCCCGTACGGAACTTGGTTCCCTCGGCCCGCATCTGCTCGATGCGGCAGTTCAGATGGTGCTTCTCCATCTTGAACGCGGGGATTCCGTAGCGCAGCAGCCCGCCGATGCGGTCCGCCCGCTCGTAGACGGCGACGGTGTGACCGATGCGGGTGAGCTGCTGCGCTGCCGCCAGTCCGGCGGGTCCGGAGCCGATGACGGCGACAGTCTTCCCGCTGAGCCGCTCCGGCGGTTGTGGTGTCGCGTACCCGCGCGCCCAGATCTGGTCGGCGATCGCCTGTTCGACGTTCTTGATCGTCACTGGATCGGCATTGATGGTCAGCACGCACGCGTCCTCGCACGGCGCCGGGCACAGCCGCCCGGTGAACTCCGGGAAGTTGTTCGTTGCGTGCAGGCGCTCGGCGGCGGCCCGCCAGTCGCCCCGTGCCGCGTAGGCGTTCCACTCGGGGATGAGGTTTCCCAGCGGGCATCCGTGGTGGCAGAAGGGTATGCCGCAGTCCATGCAGCGTCCTGCTTGCTCGGACACGAGTGGAAGGCGTGGCTGGCCCGCGTAGACCTCGTCCCAGTCGCTCAGCCGTTCATCGACCGGGCGTGCCGGGGCGGGCCGACGGGGAACTTTGAGGAAGCCGAAAGGGTCGGTCATGCGCCGCCTCCGTCGCCCCTTGCGGTGTATCGGCGTTTCGGCCAGCCTACGCCTGCTTTCTACCGCTTTCATCGGCCTGTCGACTCCGGGAACCGTGCGGGCGGACCTGCCCGGCTCCTGTGATCAGGTCGGCGGCCGAGGACTGTTCCCAGCAGTGTGCATGAGTGAGTCCTGGACCCACTGTTGCGCACTGGGCGCATCCCGAACGGTGTTGGATGCGCTGGGTTCCCGCGTTCGCGCCCCGTTCGGCGACGGCCCTCCAGGGGGCCGGCCGAGGAGGTGCGGCTCCTGAACGAGATGGCCGCGCAACGTGGCCGACCGGCGGGCACGCCACGGGTGCGCGCCGACATGCGGCCCGTGCTGTACGTGGCGGCCGCCACCGTACGCGGGGCGAGGTCGCCCGGCACGCTGCCACTCCTGCACCGTCGGCGTACGGTCCGGATTCTGGCCGGCCTCGTCCTGGCGGGCGGAGACGGCTCGTCCTTCGATAGGGTGCCGCTCGACAGTGACAATCCGTGGGGGAGACGTAGGCTGATGAGTGGTCAGCAGCAGGACCGGAGCAGTTCCTCTCAGGTTTTCCAGCCGCTCGGGGGAGACGATCCGACCACCATCGCCGGATACCGGCTGGCCGCCAAGCTCGGCGCGGGCGGCATGGGCAAGGTGTATCTGTCGTACACGCCCGGCGGGCGGCCGGTGGCGATCAAGGTGATCCGCCCCGAATTCGGGGAGGACCCCGAGTTCCGGCGACGGTTCGCCCAGGAGGTCCAGTCTGCGCAGCGGGTGCAGGGCTTGTTCACCGCGCCCGTCATCGACGCCGACACCGACGGTGCGCAGCCCTGGCTGGCCACCGCGTACGTACCGGGCCCGTCGCTCGCCGATGCGGTCGTCGCGCACGGGGCGCTGCCTGTCGAGACGGTACTGCTGCTGATCGCCGGCATGGCCGAGGCCCTGCACGTCATCCACGGCGCGGGCATCGTGCACCGCGATCTCAAGCCGTCCAATGTGTTGCTCGCCGCGGACGGGCCGCGCGTCATCGACTTCGGCATCGCCTACGCCGCCGACGCGACCTCCCTCACCGGCAGCGGCGTGACCATCGGCACCCCGTCGTTCATGGCCCCGGAGCAGGCCGCGGGGCGCAGGGTGACTGCGGCCACCGACATCTTCGCGCTCGGCCAGGTCGCGGCGTATGCGGCGACGGGAACGCCCGCATTCGGTGAGGGGACCTCGCACGGCGTGCTCTACCGGATCGTCCACGAGGAGCCCGACCTCACCGCCGTCCCGGAACGACTGACCGAGCTGGTCACCCGCTGCCTCGCCAAGGATCCCGAGGCCAGGCCGTCGATCACTGAGGTCATCGGGCTCTGCCAGTCCGCGAACGCGGAGACGGTGCTGCGCCGTCCCGAGGACTGGCTGCCGGGCGCGGTCGCCGCCGACATCACCGTACGCACGGCGGCCCCCGCGCCGGTCCAGCCCCCGCCGCCGCCGGCCTCCCTGCCGTCCGCCGCCTACTCGCCCACCACGCCCGTGGCGCCGGCCACTCCGCCCCCGGGTTACGGACCGCCCGCCGCCTACTCGCCCACCACGCCGGTGGCGCCGGCCACCCCGCCCCCGGGTTACGGACCGCCCGCCCCGCAGCCGGCTCCTCAGCAGTACCCCACGCCTGTCCGGGCGCAGGCCCACGCCTACGCCCCTACCCAGGTGCCGGTGCATGCCCAGGTGTACCCCGGACCCTCCATGCACCCGGCGGCCCGGCCGCCGAAGCGGGCGGGCAAGCGGGGCGCGGTCATCGCCATCGCTGCCGCGCTGGTCTTCGGTATCGGGGGTGGTGGCATGGCGTACTTCCTGCTCAATGAAGAGGAGCAGCAGACGCAGGGCAGCGGACCGTCGAACGGTGAGCAGACGGACAGCGGGGACCGGACGGCCGATCAGAAGCCGGATGCGAAGCCCGCCCCGAAGCCCGACCCGAAGCCCGCCGTCTACAAGGGCATCAACCTCACAGCCGGCTACCACCTGACGCTCGGGGACGACGACGTCCGGCCCCAGCAGGGTGAAGACGGCGGGTACGAACTCTCCTACGACACCGGCGGATACCTCGACGCGGAAACCCAGGACGGGAACCTGGTGCTGCTCGATCCGGGGCAGGAGGGTTCGCTCGCTGCCTGCCGCGCGGACACCCGGTACACCAAGAACCTCTATCTGAACAAGCTCTCGAAGGGACGGCAGGTCTGTGTCACCACAGGTACGGGACACATGGGGCTGTTGACGGTCCAGGGCTTCTCGGCCGAGGGTTCACCCAGCACATACATGACTCTGGACGTGACCGTCTGGCGCAACGCCGTCGGTGCCGACTCGGGCAGTTGAGCCTCCGCCGGGTGGCACGTACTCCCTTGACGGGAGGCACGCGACGGCGTCGGCACCCCGAGCCGGTTCACCACCGCGGAGATGTCGGGGGAGGTCAGGACCGTGCGGTCGAGCCGGTCCTCGGGTCTGCGCGGCCCGGTCCAGGCGGCCGCAGCCGCGCCCACGTCCTCGGCCGGACACAACAGGCGGCCTACCGCGTGGATCGGCGCCGATGCACCACTGCGCCGGTCCTGCGGGCGAAGCATTCGCCCGTACCTGACGCACGTCAGCGCGGCATGGAACGCGCGATGCGGAATCCTACGTCGTCGATCCGGAAGGTCGGGTGGCTGCGGCGCCGCACCGAGGCGCGGCAGCTCCAGTGCTCGTCAAACCAGCCACCGCCACGCAGAACCCGATAGCTGCCGTAGACCTCGGCGTCGTAGATGTCCCAGCACCACTCCCATACGTTGCCCAACATGTCGTACATGCCCCACGTGTTGGGCTGCTTGCCACCCACGTCGTGAATCCGCTCGCGGGAGTTGCCGCGGTGCCAGGCGATCTCGTCGAGCTGCCCGTAACGCGCTTCGGCCGTACCGGCACGACATGCGTGTTCCCACTCGGCCTCGGTCGGCAGCCGGTACCCGTCAGCAGATGCGTCCCACTCGATGCCCTCGGCCTCGGTGCGGAGGCGGTAGGCGGCTGCCAACCCCTCCTGCTGGGAAAGGGTGTTGCAGAATCGGACCGCGTCCCACCAGGACACGCCTTCGACGGGCAACCGGTCGCCTTGCGCGCTGCTCGGGCGCTGACCGGTGACCTGCGCATAGTGCGCCTGAGTGATCGGGAACGCCGCCAACCGATAGGGCGCGAGCTCGGTCGACCAGCTCCGCTGCGTTCGCCGGTCCGACAGCGTCACCCGCCCCGGCGGAACGGCGATCAACTCGATTCCCGCGTTCATGTCCACAAGCAGGCGATCATACTGAGGCGTGCTCGTCGTTGCCTCGGAGCTGCCCGCGGGTCGACCTGCGGAATTTCGGGAACCGATGTCGGCCGACACCGGCCCTGCCGGGTAAGGGACTTCAGCTGGACGGCGCACGGCCGTGGGCGGTCGTGCGGCACAGCGCGTGCGGCACAGCGGGGGGGCGGGCTCCGGAGTGGACACGACGCGGCACCACACCGATGAGCGACGGCAGATCGGTGCCCCTCGCTCCCGAGGGCAGTCAAAGAGATGTCGACCGAGGCGATGATCGCGTCGTTCCCGGTTTGCCGAGCACGTTGCGGATGCGAGTGGCCACGTGCAGGTTGAGCCGGGTCTCGACATCGCTGAGATCGTGGTCGGTGATCTCGCGGATGCGCCGGAGGCGGTAGCGCACGGTACTTCGGTGGATCTGGAGAACGTCGGCAGTGGTGTCGTAGCTGCCGCCGCTCTCCAGGTAGCGCGAGAGCGTGGTGACCAAGTCGGTGTGGTGTCGGGCGTCGTACTCCAGAAGAGCTCCGAGCCATTCCCCGACGAAGCGGTCGGTCTCCCGTTCGCCGTCCCCGGTTCCCATCATGCGACAGATGCCGATGTCCTCGAAGCTGGTGCTGCCGTGCGGTTCCGGAGAGCTGCGCCGTACGGTGAGAGCACGGACGGCCCCGTCGTAGGAGTGCGGCAGATCGGTGAAGAGGTCGCAGCGGCTGCCGATGCCGACGGCCCCGGTCGCCGTGCCGAGGTCCTGTGCCACGGCTCGGTACAAGGAATCCCCGGGATCGGGACCCGCCACCAGGACGATGGTGGTGGTCCCGCGGGCACCGATGAGCACATCCAGCCCCAGGCGCTCGGCCGCCCGCGCGACGGCATCGTCCAACGTCACCTCCTCCGCTGCTCCGTCCCACTGCAGCACGGCGATGCGGTGCGGCCCGTGAAGGTCGTGACCGAGGGCGGCCGCATGGACGAACACGCCGTCGGTCGCCTCACCGGAGATCAGCCTTTCGACCAGGTCGTGGCGCAGCCTCGGCTCCAGCTCGGCGAGAGCGCGCTCATGGGAGAGCTCGGGGGCCAGGGCCAGGCCCGTCTCCTCCAGCGCCGCGGTGTCCAGCTTCCCCGCCCGTCGGTCGGGATCCACCAGGGCGACCAGTCCGAGCAGGTCGCCCGACGCCTCGATGGGGACGACCAGTCGGTCTCGGTCGCGGACGGCGCCCTGCCGGCGTCGTACCTGCCGCAGCAACTCGTCCCGGGACCGGTTCGCCGATCCGGGGCGCGATCCGCCGCGGCCGGGGCCTGCCCACGCCCGCAGATTGCCGAAGGGATCCTCGGTCAGTGCGGAGAATCCCGTGTGATCGTGCAGGGCCCGTAGCATCCCCTGTTCACCCTTGCCGGACGCCCCGACACGGGTGAGGGCCCGGTGAAAGGCGTTCTGGTACGAAAGGGCCGAGACGGTGGCGCTGAGATCGACCCCCGGTCCGGGCTCCTCCGCGGTCGGCCACTGTTCCTTCTCGGCGTGGGCTGACTTCTCCCATGGCCAACCCAGTCCCGCGAGTGCGGCTGCGGCCTGCCGGGCGAGGAGCTCGGCGTCGGCGGCCTCCTCGGCCGAGGGAGTGTCCAGCATGCGAACGACGAGGTAGCCCAGACAACGCCCGCGGTGGCGCAGCGCCAATGCCCACAGGCAGTGGCCGTTCCGGTCGTCCCAGCGCCCGCTGCGGCCCTCCAGCGCAGCGATCCACCGGTCGACGCCGTCGGCGGCCGTCGGTTCGTCGTCCGTCACGGCAGGCTCGGCCGCCGTGGCGTTCGCCGGCACGATGCCCGGCGGGGAATGACCGGAGCCGACCGTGGAACACCGGCGACACCGCTGCGCGACGCCGTGGTGAGCCGCATAGGCCGCTTCTGCCGAGAACGGCCCGGTGACGGCGATCGCCGCCATGGCCGCCCACACCACCTCGCGTTCGTCGGTCGCGTCGAACATCGCCGTCGTGAGACGGAGGAACGTGTGCCGGCCGGCCCAGCGCTGAGGGTTCGGGCGCACACCACACACCGTCGACGATCCGGAGCGGACAGCATCCATCGGAGATCCATTCGTGTCTCGACACAGCAGCTCTCCGCCTTTCACGCTACGCCGTCCGGCGCAGAGCCACCTCAGCCGGCCCTGCGGACGCCCTGACCTCACGGGACGGGCGGGCCTGCCCGGATTGGTCCTGCCGGGGCAGGGAAACGGGTGCGCCACCGCGCCACCCTTTCCCCATGTGGGGCCGCGAGCGGGATCGTGATCCCGGCAGCCGCGGCGTTCGGTCAGTGCCGCGACGGAGGAGAATCCCATGGCCAAGGCAGTAGGCATCGACCTCGGCACCACCAACTCGGTCATCGCGGTCTGGGAGGGCGGTGAGCCCACCGTGATCCCGAATGCCGAGGGAGCCAGGACCACCCCGTCGGTGGTCGCCTTCTCCGACACCGGCGAGCGCCTGGTCGGACAGCTGGCACGCCGCCAGTCGATCCTCAACCCCAAGGGCACCATCACCTCCGCGAAGCGGTTCATCGGACGTCGCTTCGACGAGGTCCCCGAGGAGGCCAAGGCGGTCTCCTTCGACGTGGTCGAGGGACCCGGTGGGGTGGCCCGCTTCGAGGTGCACGGCAAGCAGTACGCGCCGGAGGAGATCAGCGCGCAGGTGCTGCGCAAGCTGGCCGAGGACGCGGGGAGGTCACTCGGCGAGCGGGTGACGGAGGCTGTCATCACCGTGCCCGCCTACTTCAACGACGCTCAGCGACAGGCCACGAAGGACGCGGGAAAGATCGCCGGTCTGGAAGTTCTGCGGATCATCAACGAGCCGACCGCCGCGGCCCTGGCCTACGGTCTGGACAAGAAGGGCCATGAGACAGTCCTGGTCTTCGACCTCGGCGGTGGCACCTTCGATGTCAGCATCCTCGACGTCGGCGACGGTGTGGTGGAGGTTCGGTCCACGGCCGGCGACTCCCACCTGGGCGGCGACGACTTCGACCGCCGGCTGGTGGACCATCTGGCGGATGCGTTCCAGAAGACCGAGGGCATCGATCTGCGCAAGGACCCGCAGGCCCTGCAGCGCCTGTTCGAGGCGGCCGAGAAGGCGAAGACCGAACTGAGTTCGGTCACCCAGACCCAGGTGAGTCTGCCGTTCGTCACGGCGGACGCCTCCGGGCCCAAACACCTCACCGAGACCCTCCGCCGCTCCACCTTCGAACAGATCACTGCGGATCTGGTGGAGCGCTGCCTGGCCCCGGTCAAGCAGGCGATGGGCGACGCGAAGATCAGTGACAACGACATCGACGAGGTCATCCTGGTCGGCGGCTCGACGCGTATGCCGGCCGTGCAGGCTCTGGTACGGCGCCTGACCGGCGGCAAGGACCCCAACATGAGCGTCAATCCGGACGAGGTGGTGGCGCTGGGCGCCGCCGTTCAGGCCGGGGTGCTCAAGGGCGAGGTCAAGGACGTCCTCCTGCTGGACGTCACTCCGCTCTCGCTGGGCGTGGAGACCGCGGGCGGTGTCATGACGAAGATCATCGAGCGGAACACCACCATTCCCGCCCGGCGGTCCGAGGTCTTCTCCACGGCCGAGGACAACCAGCCGGCCGTCGACATCGTGGTGCTGCAGGGGGAACGCGAACTGGCCGCAGACAACAGGGTGCTGGGCCGCTTCAGGCTGGAGAGCCTCAGGCCCGCCCCCCGCGGGCAGACCCAGATCGAAGTCACCTTCGACATCGACGCCAACGGCATCCTCAAGGTCAGCGCCAAGGACAAGGACACCGGCGCCGAACAGTCGATCACGATCAGCGAGGGATCCAACCTCGACCGGGCCGAGGTCGATCGGATGATCGAGGAGGCCGAGCGCAACCGCACCGCCGACCAGGCGCTGCGCCAGGCCATCGACGCCCGTAACGAACTCGACGCCGCCGCGTACCAGGTGGAGCGTCGACTGGAAGAACTCGGGGACGCCGCGCCACAGCACGAGCGCGCCCGCGCCGAAATGGTCATCGAGGAGGCGCGTACCGCCGTCAAGGAGGAGGCGCCCGTGGACCGCGCCCGCGCCGTCGGCTCCGAACTCCAGCAGATCTACGCCGCACTGGCCACCCACTCCGCCGCGGCGGCGCAGACCGCGGACCAGGGCGCAACGTCCGCCTCGGGCCGGCCGTCCGGTGGCGACGACGACGTCATCGACGCCGAGTTCGACCGGGGCTGAGGTGACGTCATGTCGGAACCTGACCAGGCACCTGCCGCCGAGGACGCAGCTCGGACGGACCATCCGCAGGAAGAGGCACCCGCACCGCAGGGCCCGTCTGCCCTCGAGGCCGAGGAGTTGGAGGACCGGTGGCGGCGAGCCCTCGCCGATCTGGACAACCTCCGCAAGCGGTATGCCCGCGACCGCCCCCGGGAGCAGGAGGCGGAACGAGCCAGGGCCACGGCCGCCTGGCTCCCGGTCGTCGACAACCTCGAACTCGCCCTCGCCCACGCCGACGCGGACCCCGAGACGATCGTCCGCGGCGTGCAGGCGGTACGCGATCAGGCCCTGGACGTCCTGAGGAGCCTCGGCTATCCGCGCCACGACGAGACCGGTGTCCCCTTCGATCCCGTGCTGCACGAGGTGGTCTCCGTGGTCGAGGACCCGGACGCCGCCCCGGGCACCGTCGTCCGGGTGCTGCGCCCCGGCTACGGCGACCCCGACCGCCAACTGCGACCGGCGGCGGTAGCGGTCAGCCGAAAGCAGGAGTAGGCCGCCATGGCACGCGACTACTACGAGGTGCTGGGCGTCCCCCGGACCGCCGACGCGGCCGAGATCCAGCAGGCATTCCGCACCCTGGCCCGCCGTCACCACCCGGATGTCAACAAGGATCCGGCCGCCGAGGAGCGCTTCAAGGAGATCAACGAGGCGTACGGAGTCCTCTCCGACCCCGATACCAGGGCCAGGTACGACCGGTTCGGCGCCGACTTCCGGCAGATCCCGGAGGACTACGACGAGAGGGTCGCGGCGACGCAGGGCTTCCGCGGGGCCGGAGCGTACCGCGGCGGCCCCTTCCAGGGGGGCCGGGACGCGGGCCGCGGAGGCGCCAGGGTCTGGACGGAAGGGGACTTCGACACCGCCGGCTTCGACTTCGAGGACCTCTTCGGGGGTGTGTTCGGCGGCCGGGCGGGCCGCGGACCGGCCCCGGCACCCGGCGCCGACCAGGAGGCCGAGCTCACCCTCACCGTGGAAGAGGCCTACCGCGGTGGCCGGCGGAAGATCACCCTGGGCGGCCCCGGCGGGGAGCGCAGCTACGACGTGAACATCCCCGCGGGTGTCGTCGACGGGCAGCGCATCCGGCTCGCGGGGGAGGGCGGCCGGGGCCGCGGCCAAGGCGCCGCGGGGGATCTCTACCTCCTGGTCCGTATCGCCCCCCACCCCCGGTACCGGCTCTCCGGCCGCGACATCCACGTCGATCTGCCGGTCACACCCTGGGAGGCCGTCCTGGGGGCGACCGTGCCGGTCTCCGGCCCCGGCGGCACCGCCAAGGTCCACGTCCCCCCGGGGACCTCCACCGGCCGGCGGCTGCGGCTGCGAGGGGAGGGGATGCCGCACCCCAAGGGCGCGGCCGGTGACCTCTACGCCGAGATCCAGGTGATGGTGCCCTCGTCGCCGAGCCCGCGCGAACGCG
The DNA here is from genome assembly GCF_042802415.1 of Streptomyces sp. NPDC057486. Lineage (NCBI taxonomy): Bacteria > Bacillati > Actinomycetota > Actinomycetes > Kitasatosporales > Streptomycetaceae > Streptomyces > Streptomyces sp. NPDC057486. The sequence goes on from NZ_JBHVEE010000130.1 coordinate 21,612, forward strand.
AGCTGTTCGGGGAACTGGCCGGGGCCTCGACCTTCGACCCGAGGAAGCAGGCATGAGTGACGATCAGCGTTCTCCCGGCGAAGACGCCGCACACGGCCGTGCCGTCGCGCAGTATCCCCTGGTCCGGATCTGCCGGAGCACCCCCTACGAGCTGTCCCTGTCCGGTGTCGCCCGACGCAGCGGCCTCTCGCCCGACATGGTCCGCCGTTTCGTAGCCCTCGGGCTGCTGGACGCCGAGCGGGACGCCCACGGGCGACTGTGGTTCCGTACCACCGCTCCGTCGGCCGTCGCCCGCGTGCAGCGACTGCGGGCCGGTTTGTCGCTCAACTACGCGGCCGTCGGGGTCGTGCTGGACCTGCTCGACCGTATCGATCATCTGGAGAGAGCGCTGAGGCGCAGCCAACGAGCCGGCGAGGAGCGAACGCAATGGACATGAACCGCCTCACGCAGAAGTCCCAGGAAGCGCTGCAGGAAGCGCAGAGCGTGGCGGTGCGGCTCGGCCAGAACGAGGTCGACGGGGAGCATCTGCTTCTGGCGTTGCTCGATCAGCAGGACGGCCTGACGACCCGGCTGCTCGCCGGCGCCGGCGCCGACCCGGCCGCGCTGCGGGGCGCCGTCGAAGCCGATCTCGCCAAGCGCCCACGCACCACCGGACCGGGCGCCGCCCCCGGCCATGTGATGGTCACCCAGCGCCTCGCCCGACTGCTCGACACGGCGGAGCAGGAGGCCAAACGCCTCAAGGACGAATACGTTTCGACCGAGCACCTGGTTCTGGCCCTGGTGGACGAGGGCTCGGCCACCGCCGCCGGTCGGCGGCTCGCCGAACAGGGCGTCACCAAGGACACCTTCCTCGGGGCTCTCACCCAGGTGCGTGGCCACCAGAGGGTTACCTCCGCCAACCCGGAAGCCGCCTACGAGGCTCTGGAGAAATACGGCCGCGACTTGGTGGTGGAGGCCCGCACCGGTCGGCTCGACCCGGTGATCGGCCGGGACGCAGAGATCCGGCGGGTGATTCAGATCCTCAGCCGCAAGACCAAGAACAACCCCGTTCTGATCGGCGAACCCGGCGTCGGCAAGACCGCCATCGTCGAGGGTCTGGCCCAGCGGATCGTGCGCGGTGACGTACCGGAGGGGCTGCGGGACAAGACGGTGTTCTCGCTCGACATGGGCTCACTGGTGGCCGGAGCCAAGTACCGCGGCGAGTTCGAGGAACGCCTCAAGGCCGTTCTGGCGGAGGTCAAGGGTGCCGAAGGCTCGATCCTGCTCTTCGTCGACGAACTGCACACCGTCGTCGGTGCCGGCGCCGCCGAGGGCGCCATGGACGCGGGCAACATGCTCAAGCCGATGCTGGCCCGCGGCGAGCTGCACATGATCGGCGCGACCACACTGGAGGAGTACCGCAAGCACGTCGAGTCCGATGCCGCCCTGGAACGCCGTTTCCAGACCGTCCTCGTGGACGAGCCGACCGTCGAGGACGCGATCTCCATCCTGCGTGGGCTCCGCGAGCGCCTGGAGATCTTCCACGGCGTCAAGATCCAGGACGGCGCGCTGGTCGCCGCCGCCACCCTCAGCCACCGCTACATCAGCGACCGCTTCCTCCCCGACAAGGCCATCGACCTGGTCGACGAGGCGTGCGCGCGGCTGCGCACCGAGATCGACTCCATGCCGGCCGAACTGGACGAACTCACCCGTCGGGTGACCCGGCTGGAGATCGAGGAGGCCGCCCTGGCCGAGGAGACCGACCCGGCAAGCCGTGCCCGCCTGGACGACCTGCGCCGGGAACTGGCCGACCTGCGGAGCGAGGCGGACGCCAAACATGCCCAGTGGGAGGCCGAACGCCAGGCCATCCGCCGCGTCCAGGAACTGCGTCAGGAACTGGAACGCGCCCGGCAGGAGGCCGAGGAGGCCGAACGCGCCTACGACCTGAACCGCGCCGCCCAGCTGCGCTACGGCACCATCAGCGAGCTCGAACGCCGCCTTGCCGCCGAAGAGGAGCAACTCGCCGTCAAACAGGGCGAGACACGGCTACTGCGCGAGGTGGTCACCGCCGAAGAGATCGCCGAGATCGTCTCCGCCTGGACCGGCATCCCCGTCACTCGGCTCCAGGAGGGCGAACGGCAGAAACTGCTGCGCCTGGACGAGATCCTGCGCGAGCGGGTCATCGGCCAGGACGAGGCCGTACAACTGGTCGCCGACGCCGTGATCCGGGCTCGTTCCGGAGTGCGCGACCCGCGCCGGCCCATCGGATCGTTCATCTTCCTGGGCCCCACGGGCGTCGGAAAGACCGAGCTGGCCAAGACTCTCGCCGCCGCACTCTTCGACAGCGAGAGCAACATGATCCGCCTCGACATGAGCGAGTACCAGGAGAGGCACACCGTGAGCCGCCTCGTCGGCGCACCTCCTGGATACGTCGGTTACGAGGAGGGCGGCCAGCTCACCGAGGCAGTGCGCCGCAAGCCGTACTCCGTCGTCCTCTTCGACGAGATCGAGAAGGCCCACACCGACGTCTTCAACACGCTGCTCCAGGTCCTGGACGACGGCAGGATCACCGATGCCCAGGGGCGAACCGTCGACTTCCGCAACACAGTCGTCATCATGACCTCGAACCTCGGATCCCCGTACCTGCTCGAGGACGCCACCGACGCCGGCGAGATCAAGCCCGAGGTACGGGAACTCGTGATGGGCGAGCTCAACAGCCACTTCCGCCCCGAATTCCTCAACCGTATCGACGACATCGTCCTGTTCCACCCGCTCGGCCTGGCACAGATCGAACGCATCGTCGACCTGCTCCTCGACGAGCTGCGCCGCCGCCTCGCCGACCAGCGCATCTCCCTCGTCCTCACCGAACCGGCCCGCCGCCTCATCGCCGCCGAAGGCTACGATCCGGTCTACGGCGCCCGTCCGCTGCGCCGCTTCATCTCCCACGAGGTCGAGACCAGGATCGGCCGCGCGCTGCTCAGCGGCGAGGCGACCGAGGGCGTGACGATCCTGGTCGACTCCCAGGACGACGAACTGACCTTCACTCTCCAGGACGAGCCGCAGGAGTCGTCATGAGCGCCTCCCCGGTCGGTCACACCGTCCGCTGCGGCACCTGCGGCAGGACCAACCGTGTGCCCGCCGCCGCACAGGGCCGCCCCCGGTGCGGCAACTGCCGAGCTCCGCTGCCCTGGATCGCCGAAGCGGGGGACTCCGATTTCGGCACCGTCGCCGAGCAGGCCGGTCTGCCGGTCCTCGTCGATTTCTGGGCCACCTGGTGCGGCCCCTGCCGAATGGTCAGCCCCGCTCTGGAGAAGGTCGCCGACGACCTGGCCGGCCGGATCAAACTCGTGAAGGTCGACATCGACAAGTCACCGGCGCTCGCCCATCGCTTCGAGGTCCAGGCCGTCCCCACCCTGCTGGTTCTCGACCGGGGCCGGACCATCGCCCGCCAGGCCGGTGCGGCGTCGGCCCCGGTGCTGCGCCAGTGGGTGGAGCAGGCACTGACGGACAGTGCCCAGCCCGCCTGACCGACCCTGGAGGTCGCGATGACCATCCCGCCCGACCCGCACCTCTCGCTGGTCCGACCCGTCACCGCCAGGTCTCCGCAGGGGTGCGAGGAATGCCTGCGCCTCGGTTCCGTCCAGGTCCGTCTCCGGCTCTGTCTCACCTGTGGTCATGTCGGATGCTGCGACTCGTCCCCGATGCGCCATGCCCGCGGACATGCCGACACGGCCGGACATCCCATTGCGCGGTCCTTCGAGCCCGGTGAGGACTGGCGCTGGTGTTTCGTCCACGAAGCCATGGTCTGAGCTCTCCCGCTCTCACCCGCCCCGAGGGAAGTGCACTGTGACCGCTGAAACGCCCACGCCGCATGACGCGTACCCGCAATTGACGGGCGACCAGATCCAGGTGCTGAGCGCCTGTGGACAGTGGTGGCCGACCGTCGAAGGCGAACTGCTTTATCAGGCGGGCAGACCCAGTCAGGAATTCTTCGTCGTCCTCAGCGGCACGGTGGCCGTGGTGGACGACCATGGCGGTCACGAGAGGACCTACCAGCTCCATGGTCCGGGGAGTTTCCTCGGCGAGCTCGGCCTGCGCGAGGGTCAGGCCGCCTTCCTCAGCGCCGTGGTCCGTGCCCCCGGTGAGGTCCTGGTCGTCGGTTCGGCCGAACTGCGCGACCTGCTCGTCCGCGAACCCGCGCTCGGCGACCTCATCCTGCGCGCCTACTTCCTGCGTCGGACCCTGCTGGCCGGGATGGCCACCGGTTTCAGGATCATCGGCTCCGCGTTCTCCCCGGACACCCGGAGGCTGCTCGAGTTCGCCGCCCGTAACCGGCTCCCGCATCGTTGGATCGATCTGGAGAAGGACACCGAGGCCGAGACGCTGCTGCGCCGTGTGGGAGTGACACCCGAGGAGACCCCCGTGGTCGTCTGGCACGACGACCGGGTGCTGCGCAACCCCACCGACGCCGAGCTGGCACGGGTGATAGGCCTGCGCTCCGACACCCCCACAGAAGCCGTCTGCGATCTGCTGGTGGTCGGCGCGGGACCCGCGGGGCTGGCCGCGGCCGTGTACGGGGCCTCCGAAGGACTGGCCACGGTCGTCCTGGAAGCCGTGGCCACCGGTGGTCAGGCCGGAACCTCCTCCCGGATCGAGAACTACCTCGGATTCCCCGCCGGAATCTCCGGAACCGAACTCGCCGAACGCGCCGCCCTCCAGGCCGACCGGTTCGGCGCCCGGATCACCGTCCCCGCCGAAGCCGCGCGCCTGGAACAGCGGGACGGGTCCCACGTCGTGACGCTCACCGACGGTGCCACGATCTCCGCCCACACCGTCGTGGTGGCGACCGGCGCCCGGTACCGGCGCCTGCCCGCGCCCGGCGTCGAACGGCTCGAAGGAGCCGGGGTCCACTATGCCGCCACCCTCTGGGAGGCGAGAAACTGCCGCATGGACCCCGTGGCCGTCGTCGGCGGCGGCAACCCCGCCGGCCAGGCCGCGCTGTTCCTGGCACGTCATTCGCCCGCGGTGCATCTGCTCGTACGTGGCAGCGACCTCACCCAGAGCATGTCCCGCTACCTGATCGACCGGATAGAACGGCACCCCCGGATCGATGTGCTCGTGAACACCGAGGTTCGGCAAGTCACCGGCAGCGACCGGGTCGAGTCCGTTCTCGTCCAGGACAACAGAACCGGCGAACGGCAGGTGCTGGCGGCGCGCGCCCTGTTCGTCTTCATCGGCGCACACCCCGCCACATCCTGGCTCGATGCGGCTGTCGGCCTCGACCCGCAGGGCTTCATCCGCACGGGCCAGGACGTGGTCGACGTTCCCGCGAACCTCTGGCGCCACCTTGCCCGTGCCCCGCTCGCCCTGGAGACCTGCCTCCCGGGACTCTTTGCCGTCGGCGACGTCCGCAGCGGTTCGGTCAAGCGGGTGGCCTCCGCGGCGGGGGAGGGCGCGATGGCCGTCCGCCTGGTGCACGAGCACCTTCGGGGGGTGGGATCTCCGGGCATACGTCGACACGTGACGAGGGTCGCGATGACCCGAGGGTGAACAACGTGGCAACGCACGTCCGACATGTCACTCCGACAGGACGAAGTGGTCGCCAGCCGGGGGGCCCACGCCGGCGGTGGCCAGGAGTCCCCAGGGGCTGTCGGAAGTCCCGCCTGCCCCGCGACGCCCGGCACGCACGCTCGCTGCGTTGTCGGGGTCGTCCGAGTACGTCCAGTACGAGGACGACCCTCCGCCTTGCGGTCGCACGCACCGGACGCCGCCGGGCCCACCCTTCGGGCGGACGGCGGCACTTCCGACACACGCCCTAGGTGTACTGACCCGTGAGGTTGGGGACGCGGCTGGCGGGTGGTTGACCCTTGAGCGCGGTGTGTCCGCGGTGGTGATTGTAGGTGTGCAGCCAGGCC
>NZ_JBHVEE010000131.1:0-27218 GCF_042802415.1 Streptomyces sp. NPDC057486
GGCTAGGGCGTGTGTCGGAAGTCCCGCCGTCCGCCCGAAGGGTGGGCCCGGCGGCGTCCGGTGCGTGCGATCGCGAGGCGGAGGGTCGTCCTCGTACCGGACGTACTCGGGCGGGCCCGACAACGCGGCGAGCGTGCGTGCCGGGCGTCGCCGGGCAGGCGGGACTTCCGACACACCCCTAGTGCTGCGACCGGACACGCAGGACCGTTCGAACGGGTCGTCAAGGTTCGGACGGATCGCGGTCGTGACGGGTCGAAGCCGTAACGGGTCGTCCAGGAAGGGTCGGAGCTCCGAGTCCCGGCCCTCCTCTGCGTTCCGCCCGCAGTGGACGGTCCGTCGGCGTTCAGTGCGGTGGCGGCGGCGTGGGCTGTACGAGGCCGGACTGGTAGGCGATCACGACCAGTTGGGCGCGGTCCCGCGCGTGGAGCTTGGCCATGGCGCGCTGGACGTGGGTGCGCACGGTCAGCGGGCTGAGGACGAGCATGCCGGCGATCTCGGTGTTCGACTTCCCCTCGGCGGCCAGAGCCATCACCTCGCGCTCGCGGGCGGTGAGAACGGCGAGGCGTTCGGGCGGCGCCAGGTGGCTTCCGGGTTCGGGTGTGGCGAGGAAGCGGGCGATGAGGGAGCGCGTGGCCAGCGGGGAGAGCAGGGATTCGCCGGAGGCCACGGTGCGGATGCCGGAGAGGAGTCCGTCCGCGTCCACGTCCTTGCCGAGAAAGCCGCTCGCGCCGGCGCGCAGTGCCCGGGCGACGTACTCGTCGGTCTCGAACGTGGTGAGGATGAGGACGCGGGTGCCGGACAGGTCCGGATCGGCGCAGAGCGCGGTGGTCGCGGCCAGGCCGTCGATGCCGGGCATGCGGATGTCCATGAGGACGAGGTCGGGACGGTGGGTGCGGGTGAGCTCGACCGCTTCCCTGCCGTCGGCGGCTTCGGCGACCACGTTCATGTCGTCACAGGAGTCGATCAGCATGCGGAAGGTCGCCCGGAGGAGGGCTTGGTCGTCGGCGAGCAGGACGCGGATGGTCATGCGATGAAGCCCTCTTCCGGGTTACGGGGGTGCAGTGGCAGACGGGCGGTGACGTGGAAGCCACCTTCGGACCGGTGGCCGGCGTACAGGTGACCGCCGACGGAATGGGCGCGTTCACGCATGCCGATGAGACCGAATCCGCCGTTCCGGGCCGCAGTGGTTCGGGCCGTGGCCTCTCCGTCGTCGGTGATCGTGACGGTGAGCCTGTCGCGGGTGTAGTCGAGCTGTACGTGCGCCGTGTGTGCGGTGGCGTGTTTGGTGACGTTGGTGAGTGCTTCCTGCACGATCCGGAACGCCGTCAGGTCCACTGCCGGTGAGAGCCGCTGTTCCTCGCCCTCGGTGGTGACGGTGACGATGAGCCCGGCGGATGCGAACGAGTCGGTGAGTTCGGCGAGCTGCGCGAGGCCGGGGGCGGGTGCCAGCGCGTCGGTGTCGTCCGCCTGGCGCAGGAGGCCGACGGTGGCCTTGAGTTCCCGCAGTGCCGATGAGGTGGTGCCGACCAGGTCGGCAAGGATCGTCTGCGCCTGCTCGGGGTGGTTGCGCGCCAGGTGCGCGGCCGTACCGGCCTGGGCGTGGGCCAGCGTCAAGTGGTGGGCGACGGCATCGTGCAGTTCGCGGGCGATGCGCATGCGCTCGGCGTGTGCGGCGCGCGCCTGTACGACCTCCAGATAGGCGCGACGCAGCTGGACGGCGCCGCCGAGCACTGCCGACAGCAGAATCCAGGCGGTGGGGTTGATCGTCCTGAGGATGAGCGGCTGGTCACCACGGGTGGCGAGCAGCGTGGTCGCCGTCAGCAGCGCGGCGATGGTGAGCGTGTAGGTGCGGGTGGTCGTCCGGTCGGCGTCGACGGCCAGCCGGTAGAGCGCCACCATGACAGGTCCCAGCAGCAGGGGGGTGAGCAGGAATCCCGGCACTCCCGTGGCCACGGCGCAGGCCGCGGTCACTGCGACGACGGCGCGGGGGTGGCTGCGGTTCCACAGCAGGGCCGCGCAGCCGACGGCCGAGAACAGCACGGCGATCCACCACTCGGCCCGGATGGCGGGCTCCATGCCGCTGATCACGCTTCCCGGGACGGAGACGACGAACAGCAGCAGGGCCACCGCAGCGTCGACGCCGCGGGGATGGTCGTTCGTGTATCGCTGCCAGGTGGTCGTCATCGAATTCTCCGGTCCGGTAGATCCATGGTGGGCGATGCGGGCGCCGCGCAGCCAACGAGGGCCGCCCGTGTTCTCCACGGGCGGCCCTGCGGTGGGTGCGGCGGTCAGATACGGACCGACTCCCGGTCGGCGGCCTCGGCCTGCGCCGGGGCGGCGGCGGACCGCCGGCTGAGAGCCTCACCTTCCACGTCGACGCGGGGCAGCAGCTTGTCCAGCGGGCGGGGCAGCCACCACGCCGCCTTGCCGAGCAGGGCGAGCACGGCGGGGACGAACGCCATGCGGACGACGAACGCGTCGAACAGGACGGCCGTGGCCAGACCGAACCCGATCGTCTTGATCATGGATTCGCCGGCGCCGATGAACCCCGAGAAGACGGCCATCATGATGAGCGCGGCCGCCACCACGACGCGGGCGCTGTACCGGAAACCGGTGACGACCGCCTGGCCGGGCCGGTCTCCGTGGACGTACGCCTCCCGCATGCGGGCGACCAGGAAGACCTCGTAGTCCATGGCGAGACCGAAGACGATGCCCACCAGGAAGATCGGCATCAGGCTCATGATCGGGCCGGTCTGCTCCACGCCGAGGAGGCCGGCGCCCCAGCCCCACTGGAAGACCGCGACGACCGAGCCGAGAGCGGCCAGCACCGACAGGAGGAAGCCGAGGGCCGCCTTGATCGGTACGAGCGCGGAGCGGAAGACCACCGTCAGGAGCAGGATGGCCAGACCCACCACGACCGCGAGGTAGGGGGTCAGCGCGTCCTGGACCTTCTGGGCGACGTCGATGTTCATCGCTGTGGTGCCGGTGACCTCGAAGGTCACTCCGGTGGCGGACGTGACCGCGGGGCGTTCGGTGCGGATGGTGTGGACGAGGTCCTTGGTCTTCTCGGTGCTCGGCCCGGCGGCCGGGACGGCGGAGAACACCGCGGTGTCACCGGCGGGGTTGAAGCGCGCCGGTGAGACGGAGACGACTCCTTCGGTGGCGCCGATCTTCTGCTCGATCGTCGTCACCGCGGCCTTCGGGTCGTCGGCACCCTTGGCGTCCACGACGATGGTCAGGGGCCCGTTGAAGCCGGGACCGAAGCCGTCGGCGAGCGCGTCGTAGGCGCGGCGCTCCGTGGTCGAGGTGGGTTTGGCCTCGTCTCCGGGCATGCCCAGCTGGAGATCCATCACCGGCAGCGCGAGTGCCCCCAGACCCGCGACCGAGGCGAGGAGCACGGGGACGGGGCGGCGCAGGACGAACCGGGCCCAGCGGCTGCCGCCGTTGTGCTCGCCGCCTTCCTTGCTCCTCCCGCGTTTTCGGACGGAGCGCGACAGCACCGTACGCGGCCAGAAGCCGAGCAGGGCCGGGACCAGCGTCAGCGCGACGACGACGGAGATGACGACCGCCCCTGCGGCGGCGAGGCCCATCGTGGTCAGCATCGGGATACCGACCACCGAGAGCCCGGCCAGTGCGATGACGACGGTGAGCCCGGCGAAGACGACCGCCGAACCGGCGGTGCCGGCCGCCAGACCCGCCGCCTCCTGGGGTACGTGTCCCTTGGCCCGTTCCTCCCGGTAGCGGGAGACGATGAACACGGCGTAGTCGATGCCGCACGCGAGGCCGAGCATCGTGGCCAGGGTGCCCGTCGTCGCGGACAGGCCCAGGGCACTGCCCAGGGCGAGAATCGACGCCATGCTGACACCGACGCCGATGATCGCGGTCAGCAGCGGCAGCCCGGCGGCGGCCAGTGAACCGAAGGTCATCAGCAACACCACGGCGGCGATGGCGATGCCAATCCCTTCGGCCCCTCCGCCCGCCGCCGGCCGGGTCGCCAGCGCGTTTCCGCCGACCTCGACGGTCAGGCCCGCGTCCCGGGCCTCCTGCAGGGCGTCCTCCAGCTTCTGCCTGCTCGCGTCGGTGAGGTCGTCGGCCTTCACCCTGTAGGTGACGGTCGCGTACGCCGTGGAGGCGTCCTTGCTCACCGAATGCGCCTGGAAGGGGCTCACCGCACCGGCGACCTGAGCCCCGTCGGCCGCCTCGACCACGGTCTTCTCGATGGCCGACCGGTTCCCGGCCGCCGTGACCTTCTGCCCGTCGGGAGCGACGAAGACGACCCGGGCGCTCGCCCCGTCGGCCATCGACCCGGGGAAGCGCTGCTCCATCAGGTCGAATGCCTTCTGGGACTCGATGCCGGGCATGGATGACCCCTCGTCGGGGGCGGTGGGAGCTGTGACGGCGCCGAAGCCGACAGCGCCCAGCACCGCCGCCCACAGCAGGGCGACGTACCAGCGTCGCCGGAAGGCCAGACGGCCCAGTCGATAGAGAAAAGCAGCCACGGGCAGGGGTCTCCACATCTGAATCTCGAATACCTCCCCAGGTTCTCCGGGCACGGCCCGTCCCGTCGTCGTGCGCCTGCCGACAATCCCGCTACTGAAATCGCAGTACATGTGCTCCGGCACATCCCCGACAGGCATGACGGACCACTGCTCCTGCCAACCGCCGGCGCTCTCCTCCTGCACATCGAAGGGCAGGTCCTGCCCGATATTCACACATGAGCATGTTCAAGTGAACATTGGTGTGTTAGAAATGAGTCATGGGTGTCGCCAATCGTCTGGACCTGACCCTGCGACTGGTGCAGGGCTCCGGCCGGGTTTCCGTGTCGGAGCTCTCCCATCGTCTGGGGGTCTCCGAAATGACCGTTCGCAGGGACCTGGACGCGCTGGAGCGACAGGGGCTGGTGCGCAGGGTGCACGGCGGCGCCGTCGCCACACGTTCGCGTGAGGAGGGGGCGGGCTTCGCGGCCCGTGAGCCGTGGCAGGCCGCGACGAAGGACCGTCTCGGTGCGGCCGTGGCCGCGATGGTCGAGCCGGGATCCCGTGTGCTGCTGGACGCGGGCACCACCACCGTGCACGTCGCGAAGCATCTGGTCGAACGTGCCCCGTTGACGGTCGCGGTGCTCAGTCTGCAGGCGGCGGTCTGCCTGGCGGACCGGCCCGGCATCGAGCTGCTGGTCGTCGGCGGCCGGTCCCGTTCCGGGGAGCAGTCGCTGGTCGGCCCGCTTGCCCTGCGCACACTTGAGGCCCTGGCCTTCGACTGCTTTGTGCTGTCCATCGGCGGTGTGCACGCCGAGTACGGGTGGTCGGAGTTCTCGCTGGACGACGCGGCCGTCAAACAGGCCGCCCTTGCGCAGGCGGCGCGCACCATCGCCGTGGCGGACGCGACCAAGCTCGGGGTGCGCGCGTTCAGCCAGGTCGCCGCGCTGGGGGCGGTGGACGCCTTCGTCACCGACGCCGCGGCCCAGGACGCCGCCACGCACCCCAATGGCCCGCTGACCCTGACGGCCCTGCGCGATGCGGGCGTCGGCACGGCCCTGGCCTGAACACCGTCCGCCATGAGGAGCGCATCATGACCGCTGTCCCACGACCGCTGATGATCCTGGTCGCCGGCCCGTACCGGTCGGGCACCGGAGACGATCCGGTCAAGCTCGACGCCCATGTGCGGGCGATGAACCAGGCCGCACTGGTGCTCTTTCGCTCCGGCCACCTGCCGGTCACCGGCGAGGCTCTCGCCCTTCCCCTGCTGGAGACCGCGGGAAGCGCCGGTCCGGGCGACGCGGCATTCCAGGAGATCTTCCACCCCGTCGCCGAACTGCTGCTGGCGCGCTGCGACGCGGTGCTGCGCATCGGCGGCCCCTCGGACGGCGCGGACCGGATGGTCGCGAGGGCCCGGGATCAGGGGCTGGACGTCTACACCCGTATCGACGACGTCCCGTCCGCCCGGTGACGGCCGGCCTGGACACCCCCGACCGCCGCGGCCGTACCGGCCTGGACCGGCACGGCCGCGACCTGACCGGCAACCCGCGGGTGCGAATCGAAGACGTGGAAGTGCTTTCCTGCGACTGGTACGTCCTGCGCCGGACGACCTTCGACTACCGGCACAGCGACGGCCACTGGAGCCGGGAGCAGCGGGAGACCTACGACCGCGGCGACGGCGCCACGATCTTGCTCTACAACACCGAACACCGCACTGTTCTGCTGACTCGGCAGTTCCGTCTGCCCGCCTATGTCAACGGGCACCCCGACGGCATGCTGATCGAGACCGCCGCCGGGCTCCTCGACGGCGACAGCCCCGAGGAAGCCATCCGCAGGGAGGCCGCCGAGGAGACCGGACATGTCATCGGTACCCCCGAGCGCGTCTTCGAGGTGTACATGAGCCCCGGCTCGGTCACCGAACGCCTGCACTTCTTCGCTGCCCCCTACCGTCCGCAGGCCTCCGCCGCCGACGGGTACGGGATCGCGGCCGAGGGTGAGGACATCGCGACGACGGAACTCCCCTTCGCGGAGGCGCTCGCGATGGTCCGCACCGGCGCCATCGCCGATGCCAAGACCATCATGCTGCTGCAGTGGGCGGCCCTGGACGGCCCGTTCCGGCACTCCTGATTGCCCGCCCGGCCACGGCGCGGGCCCCGAAATGCCCCGGCGCCGACGGTGGATCCACCATTCGACCGCACGGCTTTGTCCTCAGTGTGGAGAAAGTTGTAGCGGATTCCTGCGCAACTTCTTCCCAGTACCGGCAACCGCTGCTACGTTCCATTCGAAAGCCCGACGGATGAGCCGATGTGGCGGGGAGGGGCGCGTGAGACGTATGACGGCACGACCCGCGAATGCGCATCAGGCGCGACTGCTCCGGCTGTTGCGCGACGGCGGGCCCAACTCCCGGGCACAGCTGGGGGATCAGGTCGATCTCTCCCGCTCCAAGCTCGCCGTCGAGGTGGACCGGCTGCTGGAGACCGGACTCGTCGTGGCCGACGGACTCGCCGCCTCGCGCGGCGGGCGTCGCTCGCACAACATCCGGCTCGCTCCCGCACTGCGCTTCCTCGGCGTCGACATTGGTGCCACATCGATCGATGTGGCTGTCACCAACGCGGAGTTGGAGGTTCTGGGCCACCTCAACCACCCCATGGACGTACGCGAAGGACCTGTCGCGATCTTCGAGCAGGTGCTGTCCATGGCGGCCAAGCTCCGGGCCTCCGGGCTCGCCGAGGGCTTCGACGGCGTGGGCATCGGCGTACCCGGACCGGTCCGCTTCCCCGAAGGCGTACCGGTCGCACCTCCGATCATGCCCGGCTGGGACGGCTTCCCGGTCCGCGAGGCGCTCAGCCAGGAACTGGGCTGCCCCGTCATGGTCGACAACGACGTGAACCTGATGGCGATGGGGGAACAGCACGCGGGCGTCGCACGCTCCGTGGGCGACTTCCTCTGCGTCAAGATCGGTACCGGTATCGGCTGCGGCATCGTCGTCGGCGGCGACGTCTACCGCGGTACGACGGGCAGCGCCGGCGACATCGGCCACATCCAGGTCGAACCCGACGGCCGCGCCTGCGCCTGCGGCAACCGGGGCTGCCTGGAAGCCCACTTCAGCGGCGCCGCGCTGGCCCGCGACGCCGAGGACGCGGCGCGCGCGGGGCAGTCGCAGGAACTCGCCGCCCGGCTGGAGGCGGCCGGGAAACTCACCGCGGTCGATGTGGCCGCCGCCGCGGCCGCCGGTGACGCCACCTCGCTCGACCTGATCCGCGAGGGCGGCAACCGGGTCGGCCAGGTCATCGCCGGACTCGTCAGCTTCTTCAACCCAGGACTGGTGGTGATCGGCGGCGGTGTGACCGGCCTCGGCCACACGCTCCTCGCCAGCGTCCGTACCCAGGTCTACCGGCAGTCCCTGCCGCTGGCCACCGGCAATCTTCCCATCGTGCTGGGGGAGTTGGGGCCGGCCGCCGGAGTGATCGGCGCCGCCCGGCTCATCAGCGACCACCTGTTCTCACCGGCCTGATCCTCGACCGGTACGCACCACCGAACCGTTCCCGCCTCATCCGGCCGGGGTCCCGGGGAAGCCCCCGGAACAGCACCGCCCTGCCCGCTCACCGGCCCGCACCCGCCGAGGGGATTTGTCATGGCACCAGAACCACCCCTGCTCACCATGTCCGGCATCACCAAGTCGTTCCCCGGTGTGCGCGCCCTCGACGGCGTGGACCTGGAGGTCCAGGCCGGCGAAGTCCACTGTCTGCTCGGGCAGAACGGCGCCGGCAAGTCCACCCTCATCAAGGTGCTCGCCGGGGCCCACCAGCCCGACGGCGGCGAGATCACCTGGCGCGGCGCACCCGTCTCGCTCAAGTCGCCGATCGCCGCAATGCGTCTCGGCATCGCCACCATCTACCAGGAGCTCGACCTGGTCGAGGGCCTCTCGGTCGCCGAGAACATCTTCCTCGGCCACGAACCCACCACCGCCCGCTTCGTCGTCCGCACCCGCGAAGGACGCACGGCCGCCGCCGCACTGCTGAAGCGCCTCGGCCACCCCGAGATCGATCCCGCCCGTCCCGTCGGCGCGCTCTCCGCCGCCCAGCAGCAGATCGTCTCCATGGCGCGGGCGCTCTCCCACGACGTGCGGCTCATCGTCATGGACGAGCCGTCCGCCGCCCTCGACCCCGACGAGGTCGCCAACCTCTTCCGTATCGTTGCCGGGCTCACCGCCGAGGGGGTCGCCGTCGTCTACATCTCCCACCGTCTGGAGGAGATCCGCCGGATCGGCGACCGGGTGACCGTGCTCAAGGACGGGCGGGCCGTCGCCGTCGGGCTGCCCGCCGAGTCCACCCCCACGCGCGACATCGTCGCGATGATGACCGGCCGCAATGTCGAGTACGTCTTCCCGCAGCGCCCCGAGGCCCCCGTGGAGGACGTCCGGCAGGACCCCGTGCTCACCGTCGAAGGGCTCGCGAGGGCGGACGAGTTCGCCCCCGTCGACCTGGAGCTGCGGCCCGGCGAGATCGTCGGGCTCGCCGGACTCGTCGGATCCGGGCGCTCCGAGATCCTGGAGACGATCTACGGAGCCCGCAGGCCGAGCGCGGGCCGGGTCCTCGTCGGCGGGAAGCCGCTGCGCCCCGGCAGCGTCCGCGCAGCCGTCGCCGCGGGCATCGGTCTCGCCCCCGAGGAACGCAAGGCGCAGGCCCTGCTGATGCTCGAATCCGTCACCCGCAATGTCTCCGTCTCCTCCATGTCCCGTTTTTCCCGGGCCGGTTGGCTCGACCGCGGAGCCGAGCACCGGGCGGCCCGCGCCGCCACCCGCGAACTCTCGCTGCGCCCGGACAACCCGGACACCCCCGTCCGCACCCTCTCCGGCGGCAACCAGCAGAAGGCCGTCCTGGCCCGCTGGCTGCTGCGCGGCTGCCGGGTGCTGCTGCTCGACGAACCGACCCGCGGTGTCGACGTCGGCGCCCGCGCCGAGCTCTACGCCGTGATCCGCCGGCTGGCCGACGAAGGCCTCGCCGTTCTGCTGGTCTCCAGCGAAGTGCCCGAAGTGCTGGGCCTCGCCGACCGGGTGCTGGTGCTCCGAGAGGGCCGCGTCGTGCATACGGCGGACGCCCGGGAGCTCGACGAGCACCGCGTACTCGACCTCGTGATGGAAGGAAGCCCGACGTCATGACTCAGCCCGTCTCCTCGGCGCAGCACGGTGGGCCGGACAAGGCGGCCCCGCCCGCCCCCGCCGCGTTGCCGCCCTCGAAGGGCGGCGGACTGCGCGCCCTCGGGGTGCGCGTGGACGTCCGCAACCTGTCGCTGCTCGGCGTCCTCGCCGTACTGATCGCCGTCGGCGGGTTCACCGAGCCCGACGCCTTCCTGGACACCGGGAACCTGCAGCTGATCCTGACCCAGTCGTCCGTCATCGGCGTCGTCACCGTCGGCATGACGTTCGTCATCACCAGCGGCGGCATCGATCTCTCGGTGGGCGCGATGGTGGCGCTCGCCTCCGTCTGGGCGACCACGCTCGCCACCCAGGAGTACGGCTTCGCGGGGATCCTCTTCACCGCCGTGCTCGTCGGCCTGGGTGCCGGACTCGTCAACGGGCTGCTGATCGCGTACGGGAGGCTGGTGCCGTTCATCGCGACGCTGGCCATGCTCGCCTCGGCCCGCGGTCTCGCCCTGCAGATCACCGACGGCAAGACACAGATAGTCACCGTCCAGTCGGTCCTCGACCTGGGTCTGCCCGACTCGTACGTCCTCGGTATCCCGCCGTTGGTCATGGTCTTCGCCGCGGTCACCGTCATCGGCTGGCTGGTGCTGAACCGGACGACGTTCGGCCGCCGCACGGTGGCGGTCGGCGGCAACGCGGAAGCGGCCCGCCTCGCCGGGATCGACGTACGGCGGCAGCGGCTCTACCTGTATCTGCTCTCCGGTCTCTGCTGCGGCATCGCGGCCTTCATGCTGATCATCCTGTCCGGTTCGGGACAGAACACCAACGGCAACCTGTACGAGCTCGACGCCATCGCCGCAGCGATCATCGGCGGCACCCTGCTCAGCGGCGGACGCGGCACAATCGTCGGCTCCGTCCTCGGTGTCCTCGTCTTCACCACCATCACCAATATCTTCGCGCTCAACAATCTGCAGAGCGATGTCCAGCAGATCGCCAAGGGCGCGATCATCGTTGCCGCCGTCCTGGTCCAGCGCCGCACCTCGGCCCACGGGGAGACCTAAGGGTGTCCGGCGGATCACGGCCGGGGCCGCGCCCTGTCCGACCCTGATCCGCCCGACACCCCCGGCCCTCGGGCCCTCCCCACTCCACCCCACCCCATCTCACCCGCAGTTCCGCATGCCACCCACGCACCGGATGAAGGGTTCCACAGCCATGCCAGAAACCAGCCGCAGAGGACTGCTCTTCGGCACCGCGGCCGTCTCCGCGGGCGCTCTCCTCACTGCCTGCACCAGCAATGAGCCGAAGAAGTCGCAGACCGCGCAGAGCAATCAGCCGGCCGCGGACGACAAGCCCGGGAAGCCCGTCACCATCGGCTTCGCCGGACCCCAGGCCGACCACGGATGGCTCAACGCCATCAATGAGAACGCCAAGTCGCGGGCGGAGAAGTACTCCGAGGTGACCCTGGAGATCACCGAGGGCTCCAACGACACCGCCGCCCAGATCGGCCAGGTCAAGACCCTCATCAACAAGAAGGTCGACGTCCTCGTCATTCTGCCCGCCGACGGCAAAGCGCTCACTCAGGTCGGTCTGGAGGCGATGAAGGCGGGCATCCCCGTCATCAACCTGGACCGCATCTTCGCCTCACCGCAGGCCTACCGCTGCTGGGTCGGCGGCGACAACTACGGCATGGGACTCAATGCCGGCACCTACATCGGCGAACAGCTCAAGGACAAGCCGAACGCCAAGGTGGTCGAGCTCGCGGGCATCGACAACCTGGAGCTCACCAAGCAGCGCAGCCAGGGCTTCGCGGACGCCCTCAAGAACTACTCCAACATCAAGCTGGTGGCCCGTCAGGCCGCCGAATTCACCGTCGAGTCGGGCCAGGCGAAGATGGCCCAACTCCTGCAGGCGCAGAAGAAGTTCGACGCCCTGTGGAACCATGACGACGACCAGGGAGTTGGCGCGCTGCGCGCCATCCAGCAGGCGGGCCGGGACGAGTTCCTGATGGTCGGAGGCGCGGGCGCGAAGTCCGCGATGGACGCCATCAAGGCCGACAACAGCGTCCTGAAGGCCACGGTTCTCTACCCGCCGACGATGGCCGCGTCCGCCATCGACCTGGCGCGTGCCCTGGGGCAGGGCAAGGGCATCGGCGGGCTCTCCGAACTGGAGATCCCGACCAGCCTCACCCTTTACTCGGCCGTTGTCACCAAGGACAACATCGACCAGTACCTGCCTACGGGCTTCAGCTGATCCGCCGTCCAGGAGGGTGCTGACCCTCCTGCCGTGCGCCCACCGAACGACCGACGAGGAGGAAGCCCGTATGGCCCGTAGGGAAGAGACGGAGCAGGAGGCCGCAGCGCCGCCGACGACCGTGCCGAAGGCGACGCTCGGGGTCGGCATGGTCGGATACGCGTTCATGGGCGCCGCCCACTCACAGGGGTGGCGCACCGCCGGACACGTCTTCGACCTGCCGATGCAGCCGGCTCTCGCCGCGATCTGCGGACGCGACCTCACGGCGGTATCCGCCGCCGCCGAACGGCACGGCTGGGCGGCGGCGGAGACCGACTGGCGCGCCCTGATCGCCCGGGACGACGTCCAGCTCGTCGACATCTGCACGCCCGGCGACAGCCATGCGGAGATCGCCATCGCCGCCCTGGAGGCCGGCAAACACGTGCTGTGCGAGAAGCCGCTCGCCAACACGGTCGCCGAGGCGGAGGCCATGACGGAGGCCGCGGAACGGGCCAGGGCCCGCGGCCAGGTGGCGATGGTCGGCTTCAACTACCGCAAGGTGCCGGCGATCGCGTACGCACGGACGCTGATCGCAGACGGGAGGATCGGCGCCCTGCGGCACGTACGGGCCACCTACCTCCAGGACTGGCTGGTCGACCCCGAGTCGCCGCTCACCTGGCGGCTCAAGCGCGAGCACGCGGGATCGGGCGCGCTCGGCGACCTCGGGGCGCACATCGTCGACCTCGCCCAGTATCTGGCGGGAGAGCTCCTGGTGGGGGTGTCGGCGGTCGCCGAGACCTTCGTACGGGAACGACCGCTGCTCACCGGGGCGTCGGCCGGACTCTCGGGCACCGCGGACAGCGGGGCACGCGGGGCGGTCACCGTCGACGACGCCGCCCTGTTCACCGGCAAGCTCGCCTCCGGAGCACTGGCCTCGTTCGAGGCGACCCGGATGGCGGCGGGCCGCAAGAACGCGCTGAGGCTGGAGATCAACGGCGAGCGGGGCTCGCTCGCCTTCGATCTGGAACGCCTCAACGAACTGTCCTTCCACGACCACACCGAACAGGCCACCACTGCCGGGTTCCGCCGCATCCTCGTCACCGAGCCCGAGCACCCGTACCTGGAGGCGTGGTGGCCGCCGGGCCACGCACTCGGCTACGAGCACACCTTCATCCACCAGGCCCGCGACCTGGTTCTGACGATCGCCGAAGGGGCGGACCCCGTACCGTCGTTCGCCGACGGACTTCAGGTGCAGCGGGTACTCGCGGCGGTGGAGGAAAGCGCCGCGAAGAGCTCCATACACACCCCCGTGCAGTCCTAGGAGGTTCTGCGCATGCCCCGTCCCTTCACGCTCTTCACCGGTCAGTGGGCCGACCTGCCGCTGGAGGAGGTCTGCCGGCTCGCCCGGGACTTCGGTTACGACGGTCTCGAACTCGCCTGCTGGGGGGATCACTTCGAGGTCGACAAGGCACTCGCCGACCCCGGTTATCTCGACGGGCGGCGGCAGCTGCTCGACAAGTACGGTCTGAAGTGCTGGGCGATCTCCAACCACCTCGTCGGCCAGGCGGTCTGCGACAACCCGATCGACGAACGTCACCAGGGCATCCTGCCGGCCCGGATCTGGGGCGACGGCGAGCCCGAAGGGGTACGGCAGCGGGCCGCCGAGGAGATCAAGAACACCGCCCGCGCGGCCGCCGCCTTCGGGGTCCGTACGGTCATCGGTTTCACCGGCTCGTCGATCTGGCACCTGGTGGCGATGTTCCCGCCGGTGCCGCCGCGGATGATCGAGCGCGGTTACGAGGATTTCGCCGAGCGCTGGAACCCGATCCTCGACGTGTTCGATGCGGAGGGCGTGCGGTTCGCCCACGAGGTGCACCCCAGCGAGATCGCGTACGACTACTGGACCACGCACCGGGCCCTGGAGGCCGTCGGCCACCGGGCCGCGTTCGGGCTGAACTTCGACCCGAGCCATTTCGTCTGGCAGGACCTCGATCCGGTCGGCTTCCTCTACGACTTCCGGGACCGGATCTACCACGTGGACTGCAAGGAGGCCCGCAAGCGTCTCGACGGGCGCAACGGCCGTCTCGGCTCGCACCTTCCCTGGGGCGATCCGCGGCGCGGCTGGGACTTCGTCTCCGCCGGGCACGGTGACGTGCCGTGGGAGGACGTCTTCCGGATGCTCCGCTCGATCGACTACGAAGGCCCGGTCTCGGTGGAGTGGGAGGACGCCGGGATGGACCGGCTGGCGGGCGCACCGGAAGCGCTTGCCACGCTGAAGCGGTACGACTTCGACCCACCGGCTGCGTCGTTCGACGCGGCATTCGGGGGCGGCGACTGACGGTTCCTCGCGGGGGCTCCGCCCCCGGACCTCCGCTCCTCACTCGCGCTTTTTCAGTACGTCCGGCGGGTGAGTACCGGGGTCCGGGGCGGAGCCCCGGCGGGGCGGGTAGCGGGGCAGGTCGTTGCAGCCCGGTGGCACATGTGCCGTCGGGACGGTCCGGGCTGCCCAAAACCCCCTTTGTCCTGATGTAGGAAAAAGTTCAACTTAACTCCTGCACAAGGGCTTTCCACCCCGGACGAACCCGTCTACCGTCCCCTTGGTGTACACCACATGACTCGCGTCACCGGAGCTCCACCGGGCCTTCGGTGACCTGCGCGGCAGTCCCCGCGCGGAACGGCACGGCAGCACTCGCCCGTACAACCGGCACTCTCCGGAGGACACTCGTGCACAGAACCAGAACCCGGCCCCGATTCCGTACAACCCTGGCCCTGCTCACCGGCGGCCTGCTCACCGCGGCCACCCTCGCCCTGGGCGCCCCGCCCGGTGCAGCCGCATCGGGCCCGACCTCGCCGGCCGCGTCCGACGCGGCGGCGACCGAGGACTTCCAGCAGGTCACCCTCGCCAAGGGGGTCGCCGAGACCGGCGAACCCATGTCCCTGGCCGTGCTCCCCGACCGCAGCGTCCTGCACACCTCGCGCAACGGCGAGCTGCGGATCACCGACAGCGCCGGCAACACCAGGGTCTCGGGCGTCATCCCCGTCTACTCGCACGACGAGGAAGGCCTCCAGGGCGTCGGTATCGACCCGAACTTCGACAAGAACCGGGCGATCTACCTCTACTACGCGCCGCCGCTGGACACACCGCCCGGCGATGCCCCGGAGACCGGCACCGCCGCCGACTTCGCCAAGTTCGACGGCGTCAACCGGCTCTCCCGCTTCGTCCTCAACCAGGACGGCACCCTCGACCTGAGCAGCGAGAAGAAGGTCCTCGACGTCAAGGCGTCGCGCGGCATCTGCTGCCACGTCGGCGGCGACATCGACTTCGACGCGCAGGGCAACCTGTATCTGTCGACCGGTGACGACTCCAACCCCTTCGCCTCCGACGGCTACACGCCGATAGACGAACGTCCCGACCGCAACCCGGCGTTCGATGCCCGGCGCACCTCGGGCAACACCAACGACCTGCGCGGCAAGCTCCTCCGGATCAAGGTCGCCGACGACGGCTCGTACACCATCCCCGAGGGCAACCTCTTCGCCCCGGGGACGGACAAGACCCGGCCCGAGATCTACGCGATGGGCTTCCGCAACCCGTTCCGCTTCAGCGTCGACAAGGCCACCGGCATTGCGTACGTCGGTGACTACGGTCCCGACGCGGGCGCGGCCGACCCGAAGCGCGGACCGGGCGGACAGGTCGAGTTCGCCCGGGTGACCAAGGCGGGCAACTTCGGCTGGCCGTTCTGCACCGGGAAGAACGACCCCTTCGTCGACTACGACTTCGCGACGAAGACGTCCGGCGCGACCTTCGACTGCGCCGCGCCGAAGAACACCTCGCCGCACAACACCGGACTGGTCGATCTGCCCCCGTCGCAGCCCGCCTGGATCCCGTACGACGGCGGATCCGTGCCCGAGTTCGGCACCGGCTCCGAGTCGCCGATGGGCGGCCCCGTCTACCGCTACGACGCCAACCTCGACTCGCCCGTGAAGTTCCCCGAGGCGTACGACGGGGACTTCTTCGCCGGTGAGTTCGGTCGGCGCTGGATCAAGCGCATCGAGCAGGACGGCGACGGCACGGTCCGGTCCATCAACAACATCCCGTGGACCGGGACCCAGGTGATGGACATGGCCTTCGGCCCGGACGGGGCGCTGTACGTCCTCGACTACGGTCTCGCCTGGTTCGGTGGTGACGAGAACTCCGCGCTCTACCGCATCGAGAACGCCACCGGCGGTCACTCGCCCGTCGCCGAAGCCACCTCGGACAAGACGTCCGGCACCACCCCGCTGAAGGTGCAGTTCTCCTCGGCCGGCACCACGGACTCCGACGGCGACACACTCACCTACGCCTGGGACTTCGGTGACGGTGGCACGTCGACCGCCGCGAACCCCACGTACACGTACAAGAAGAACGGCACCTACACCGCGACCGTCACCGCCAAGGACCCCACGGGACGCACCGGAAAGGCCAGCGTCCATGTGACCGTCGGCAACACCGCGCCCACGGTGAAGCTGGAACTCCCGGGTGACGGGCAGCTGTTCAGCTTCGGGGACAAGATCCCGTTCAAGGTGACCGTCACCGACCCCGAGGACGGCACGATCGACTGCTCGAAGGTCGAGGTCCGCTTCGTGCTCGGCCATGACAGCCACGGCCACCCGATCACCACGGCCAACGGCTGCACCGGCACCATCAGCACCCAGATCGACGGCGGACACGACCCGAACGCCAACATCTTCGGTGTCATCGACGCCTCGTACACCGATGGCGGGGGCGGCGGCCAGGCCGCGCTCTCCGGCCACGACCAGTCGCAGCTTCAGCCCCGCCACCGCCAGGCCGAGCACTTCACCGCGTCGTCCGGCATCCGGACGTACGACAAGGCGGCTGCGCACGGCGGCAAGACGGTCGGCGACATCAACAACGGCGACTGGATCGCCTTCAAGCCGTACATTCTCGGTGACTCCACCAAGCTCACCGCCCGGATCTCGTCCGGCGGCGCGGGCGGCTTCCTCGAAGTACGGTCCGGCTCCGCGACCGGCAAGATCCTCGGCTCCGCACCGGTGCCGGTGACGGGTGGCTGGGAGAACTTCCAGGACATCGACGTACCGCTGCGCGGCGTCCCGGGGAAGGCCACCGAGCTCTTCCTGGTCTTCAAGGGCGGCGACGGGGCGCTCTACGACGTCGACGACTTCGAGCTCTCCAAC
Source organism: Streptomyces sp. NPDC057486 (assembly GCF_042802415.1). Taxonomy (NCBI): domain Bacteria; kingdom Bacillati; phylum Actinomycetota; class Actinomycetes; order Kitasatosporales; family Streptomycetaceae; genus Streptomyces; species Streptomyces sp. NPDC057486. The sequence continues at coordinate 17,044 of NZ_JBHVEE010000131.1, forward strand.
AGCGCCCCCGACAAGACCGCCAAGCGGGTCCTGGTCTTCTCGAAGACGGCCGGCTTCCGCCACGACGCGATTCCCCAGGGCATCGCGGCACTGAAGGAACTCGGCGCGACGAGCAACATCACCGTCGACTCCACCGAGGAAGCAGGCCAGTTCACCACCAGCAACCTGGCCCGCTACGACGCCGTCGTCTTCCTCTCCACGACCGGTGACGTCCTCAACGCCGACCAGCAGAAGGCGTTCGAGAACTACATCGCCACCGGCGGCGGCTACATGGGCGTGCACGCCGCCGCGGACACCGAGTACGACTGGTCGTTCTACGGCGGACTCGTCGGCGCGTACTTCGCCGGGCACCCCGCGATCCAGCCCGTCACCGTCCGCGTCGAGGACCACAAGCACCCGGCGACCGCCCACCTCGACGACGCCTGGAACCGGACCGACGAGCTGTACAACTACCGCACCAACCCGCGCGACAAGGTGAAGGTCCTCGCCACCCTTGACGAAACGACCTACACCGGGGGCACCATGAAGGGCGATCACCCGATCACCTGGTGCCAGACCTACCAGGGCGGCCGCTCCTTCTACACCGGCCTCGGCCACACCAAGGAGTCGTACGCCGAACCGGCCTTCCGCCAGCTCCTCCTCGGCGGCGTCCGCTATGCGGCCGGACAGGTGCAGGCCGACTGCAAGCCGAACACCGGCTACCGGACGATCTTCAACGGCAAGACACTCGAAGGCTGGAAGCAGGCCGGCCCCGGGAAGTTCAACGTCGTCGACGGTGAACTCCGCTCCGAGGGCGGCATGGGTCTCCTCACCTACCAGGCCAAGGAGCTCGGGTCGTACTCGCTGAAGCTCGACTGGAAGCTGGAGGGCGACGACAACTCCGGTGTCTTCGTCGGCTTCCCGGCGTCCGACGACCCCTGGTCCGCGGTGAACAACGGCTACGAGGTCCAGATCGACGCCACCGATGCGCCCGACCGCACCACGGGCTCCATCTACACCTTCAAGGCGGCGAACATCAAGGCCCGTGACGAGGTCCTGCGGCCGCCCGGCCAGTGGAACAGCTACGAGATCAAGGTGCAGGGCGAACGGCTCCAGGTCTTCCTCAACGGAGTCAAGATCAACGACTTCACCAACACCGATCCCGTCCGCAGCCTGAAGGACGGCTACATCGGCCTCCAGAACCACGGAGCCGACGACCATGTGTCCTTCCGCAACATCGAGTTGAAGGAGCTGCCCGCCTCCTAGGCGCGACAGCCGCAGTCCGACGGCGGGCGGGGCAAAGGCCCTACCCCGCCCGCCGTCACCCCCACCCGTATCCGCCTCGAATCGATCAGCGCCGCTCTTTTTGCACCACCCAGCCAGGATCCCCAGTCAGGGAGGCAGCCCGTGTCAGCACACGCCGTTCGTACCGGAGTCTGGTTCATCGGAGCACGCGGCTCCGTCGCCACCACCGCCATGGCGGGCTGCGCGGCCGTCGCGGCGGGCCTCCACCCGGCGGCAGGCATGGTCACCGAGACCGCGCCGTTCGCCGACAGCGGGCTGCCGGCGCTGACCTCCCTGGTCTTCGGCGGACATGACACCGTCGGCTGTCCACTCCCCAAACGGGCGGAGGCACTGGCCGCCGGGGGAGTGCTCCCGCACGGGCTGCCCTCCGCCGTAGGGACCGAACTCGCGGCCGCCGACGCCGAGATACGCCCGGGTGGCCCGCTGCCCGGTGACACCCGCACCGACGAGGAACTCATCTCCGCGTTCGCCGCAGACCTCACCGACTTCGGCCGCCGGGGCAACCTGGCCCGCACGGTCGTCGTCAACGTCGCGTCGACGGAGCCCGTCCCGGAACCCGGCGAGAACCGGCTGCCCGCCAGCTCGCTCTACGCCGCGGCCGCGCTCCGGGCCGGGTGCCCCTACGTCAACTTCACCCCCTCCACCGGACTGCGCGCTCCCGCGCTCCAGGACGCCGTCGCGGACTGCGGACTTCCTCACGCAGGCCGCGACGGCAAGACGGGCCAGACGCTGCTCCGCTCCGTACTCGCCCCGATGTTCGTGCAACGCGCCCTGCCCGTACGGGCCTGGTCCGGCACGAACCTGCTGGGCGGCGGGGACGGAGCGGCACTGGCCGACCCCGGCGCGGCAGCGGCCAAGAACGCGGGCAAGGAGCGTGTCCTCGCCGAGACGCTCGGCGCCGCGCCCGAGGGCGAGGTGCACATCGACGACGTGCCCGCGCTCGGCGACTGGAAGACGGCCTGGGACCACATCGCGTTCGACGGATTCCTCGGCTCCCGCATGGTCCTCCAGACGACCTGGCAGGGCTGCGACTCGGCGCTGGCCGCCCCGCTGGTCCTCGACCTGGCACGGCTGCTCGCCCGCGCCCAGGAGGTGGGCCTGACCGGCCCGCGGCCCGAACTCGGCTTCTACTTCAAGGACCCCGACGGCGGTCCCGCCGCACTGTCCGAGCAGTACATCGCGCTGCTGGCCTTCGCCGAACGGCTGCGGGGGGAGAAGTGACAGCTACCCTACGGGCCTGGGCCGAGCTGCTGCGGATCTCGGCGCTGTTCACCGTCCCCGGGGACGCACTCGCCGGGGCCGCGGCCATCGGACGGCGTCCCGGCCGTGGCACCGCGCTGGCCGTCGGCGCCTCCCTCTGCCTGTACGAGGCGGGCATGGCCCTCAACGACTGGGCCGACCGCGACGAGGACGCCGTCGACCGTCCGCACCGCCCGATTCCCTCGGGCCGGATCACCCCGGCCGCGGCCCTCACGGCAGCAGGCGCGCTGACGGCCGCGGGCCTGTTCCTCGCAGCCCGCGCCGGCCGCCCGGCACTGACGGTGGCCTCCGGCCTGGCCGCAACGGTCTGGGCCTACGACCTCCACCTGAAACACACCCAGGCGGGGCCGGCCGCGATGGCCACGGCGCGCACCCTTGACCTGCTGCTGGGCGCCACCGCGACATGGGGGACAGGTGCGGAGCCGGAGCACTCCGGCACGCGCACGGTCACCGCGCCCGGCCCTGCGACAGGCCTCGTCCCGGCACCCGCACCCACCCCGGTATCCGCGGGGAAGCGGCTGCGCGGACCGATCGCCCGGCTCGTCGGCAGGGGCGGCCGCGCCCTGGCGAAAGCAGCCGGGGATGCGCAGCCGCGCCAAGGGGAACCGTCCCGGCAAGCAGCCCTCCCGCTCAGGGCCGCACTCCCCGCCGCCGCCCTGCTCGGGGCGCACACCTACGCCGTCACCGCCGTCTCGCGCCACGAGACGCAGGGCGGTTCCACCGTCGCGCCCCTCTCCGCGCTCGCGGCGGTCATCGCGCTCGGCGCCACCGCGGCGCGCGAGCAGCGGGGGCCCGGGGACGCGCCCCCCGGCCCGGGAAGAGGCGCGTCGGGCGGCAGCCACCGCCCCGAACCCGGAGCATCCGCGGCCACCCCCGCCTCGCCCCGCATCCTCCTCACCGCACTCACCGGCGCCTACCTCCGGACCGCCGCCGAGCCGCTCCTCCACGCGACCCTCAACCCGTCCCCGCCGCTGACCCAGCGCGCCGTGGGCAGCGGCATCCGGGCGATGATCCCGCTCCAGGCCGCGCTCGCCGCCCGTGCCGGAGCGGCCGGCACCGGGCTCGCCGTCATGGGGCTCGTCCCTCTCGCCCGCACACTCGCCCGGAAGGTGAGCCCCACATGACCATCCGCCTCGGCTACGGCACCAACGGGCTCACCGACCTCCGCCTCGACGACGCGCTCGCGCTCCTCGCGGGCCTCGGGTACGACGGCGTCGGCCTCACCCTCGACCACATGCACCTCGACCCGCTCGCCCCGGACCTCGCCGCCCGCACCCGCCGCGTGGCACAGAGGCTCGAACAGCTCGGGCTGGGTGTCACTGTCGAGACCGGTGCCCGCTACGTACTCGACCCGCGCCGCAAGCACGGCCCGTCCCTCCTCGACCCGGACCCGGAGGCCCGCGCCGCCCGCACCCGGCTCCTGGTCCGGGCCGTCGAAGTCGCCGCCGACCTGGGCGCCCACGCCGTGCACTGCTTCAGCGGCATCACCCCACCCCACACCACGCCCGACACGGCCTGGCAGCGGCTGACCGATGCCCTGGCCCCGGTGCTCGTGGCCGCAGACCGAACCGGCGTCCCGCTCGCCATCGAGCCCGAACCCGGGCATCTCCTCGCCGATCTCTCCGACTTCCACCACCTGCGCCTCCTCAGCGGCGACCCGGAACCACTCGGGCTCACCCTCGACATCGGCCACTGCCAGTGCCTGGAGCCCTCCTCACCCGCGGACTGCGTCCGGGACGCCGCACCCTGGCTGCGCCACGTCCAGATCGAGGACATGCGCCGGGGCATCCATGAGCATCTGCCGTTCGGCGACGGCGAGATCGACTTCCCGCCCGTCCTCGATGCGCTCGACACGCTCGGCGACACCGGATACAGCGGCCTCACCGTGGTCGAACTGCCCCGCCACTCCCACGCCGGTCCCGAACTCGCCCGCAGCTCCATCGACTTCCTCCGCTCCCGCATCCCGTCGAGACTCCCGAAGGGAGCGACGTCATGCCGATGACCCCGCCGGCCTCGCCGCAGACGCCCCTGCTGCTGACCCGTGAGCAACTCGACACCCAGCTCGGCGGCGCCGCACGCGCCTGGCTCGACGAGGCCCTCGCCGAGGCCGCGCACGCCGCCGACCACGAGGACACCGCACCCGCGGGCCCGTACGCCGCACCCCCGTGGGAGCTGCGGTTCGCCGCCGCAGGCAGGCACTGCGGACTGGAGCACGCCGACTCCGTACGCGCCCTGCTGCTCCTCGAAGCCCGCGCCGCCCTCCCCGCCGTGACCAGACTCTACGAACAGGGCACCGCCGCCGAGCGGCGCGCCGTCCTCCTCACGCTCCACCGGCTGGAGCTCGGCCCCACCGCCCTCCACCTCGTCGAGGACGCCCTGCGCACCAACGACACCCGGCTGGTCGCCGCCGCCGTCGGTCCGTACGCCGCCGCCCATCTCGACACGCACCACTGGCGCCACGCCGTCCTCAAGTGCCTCTTCACCGGCGTCCCCGTCGAGGCCGTCGACAAACTGGCCCACCGCGCCCGCGGCGACGCGGAACTCGCCCGCATGCTGGGCGACTTCGCAGCCGAACGAACCGCCGCCGGCCGCGCCGTCCCCAGCGACCTGCGTCACGTCCTCAGCCTCACGGCCCCCGCCCCAGCCGCCCCGACGGAGGATTTCTGATGCGCATCTTCGACCCCCACATCCATATGACCTCCCGCACCACGGACGACTACCAGGCGATGTACGACGCAGGTGTCCGCGCCCTCGTCGAACCCTCCTTCTGGCTCGGCCAGCCCCGCACCTCGCCCGCCAGCTTCTTCGACTACTTCGACGCCCTGCTCGGCTGGGAACCCTTCCGCGCCGCCCAGTACGGCATCGCCCACCACTGCACCCTCGCCCTCAACCCCAAAGAGGCGAACGACCCGCGCTGCACCCCCGTCCTGGACGCCCTGCCCCGGTATCTCGTCAAGGACTCCGTCGTCGCCGTCGGCGAGATCGGCTACGACTCCATGACCCCCGCCGAGGACACCGCCCTCGCCGCCCAGCTGCAGCTCGCCGCCGACCACGGGCTGCCCGCGCTCGTCCACACCCCGCACCGTGACAAGCTCGCCGGTCTGCACCGCACCATCGACGTGATCCGCGAATCCCACCTCCCCCCGGAGCGGGTCCTGCTCGATCACCTCAACGAGACGACCGTGAAGGACGCCATGGACAGCGGCTGCTGGGCCGGCTTCTCCGTCTACCCCGACACCAAGATGGACGAGGACCGCATGATCGCGATCCTCAGGACCCACGGCACCGAGAAGGTCCTGGTCAACTCGGCCGCCGACTGGGGCAGGAGCGACCCCCTCAAGACCCGGAAGGTCGGCGACGCCATGCTCGCCGCCGGGTTCAGCGACGACGACGTCGACCAGGTGCTCTGGCGCAACCCCGTCGCCTTCTACGGTCAGAGCGGCCGCCTGCAACTCGACCTCGCCACCCCCGATCCACTCCACGAGGGGAACTCCATCCTCCGTGGCGGGGAGTGATCCGATGCGCTTCCGCCACCCCGACGGATCCACCGTCCACCTCGCCTACTGCACCAACGTCCACCCCGCCGAAACCCTGGACGGTGTCCGTGCCCAGCTGCGCGACCACTGCGAACCCGTCCGCAGACGTCTCGGCCGCGACCGCCTCGGCATCGGCCTCTGGCTCGCCAAGGACGCCGCGAGCACCCTGATCAACGACCCCGCGCAACTGCGCTCCCTGCGCGCCGAACTCGACCGCCGAGGCCTCGAAGTCGTCACCCTGAACGGCTTCCCGTACGAAGGCTTCGGTGCCGAAGAGGTCAAGTACCGCGTGTACAAGCCGGACTGGACGGACGCCGAACGCCTCGCCCACACCTCCGATCTCGCCCGGCTGCTCGCCACCCTGCTCCCGGACGACGTCACGGAAGGCACCATCTCCACCCTCCCGATCGCCTGGCGCACCCCGTACACCGGCGACCCGGAAGCCGTCCGCACCGCGCACACCGCACTCAGTACCCTCGCCGAACGGCTCGACGTCCTCGCCGAGCTGACCGGCAAGTCCATCCGGATCGGTCTCGAACCCGAACCGGGCTGCACGGTCGAGACCACCGCCGACGCCATCGCACCGCTCACCGCCGTCGGACACGACCGCATCGGCATCTGCATCGACACCTGCCATCTCGCCACCTCGTTCGAGGACCCGGACAACGCCCTCGACGCACTCGCCGCAGCCGGCGTCCAGGTCGCCAAGTGCCAGCTCTCCGCCGCACTCCACGCCGAACACCCGCACCTCCCCGAAGTGCGCACCGCCCTCGCGGCCTTCGCCGAACCCCGCTTCCTCCACCAGACCCGCACCCGGACCACGCACGGACTGCGCGGCACCGACGACCTCGACGAGGCGGTCACCGGCCAGGCACTGCCCGACGGCACCCCATGGCGCGCCCACTTCCACGTCCCGCTGCACGCACCCCCCGCCCCACCGCTCACATCGACCCTCCCGGTGCTCCAGTCCACGCTGACCCGACTGGTCGGCGGAGCCCGGCCGGTGACCCGTCACCTGGAGGTCGAGACGTACACCTGGCAGGCGCTCCCCGCCGAGCTGCGCCCCCGCAGCCGGCCCCAGCTCGCCGACGGCATCGCTGCCGAACTCACCCTCGCCCGCGACCTCCTGGTCGACCTCGGCCTCAAGGAGCTTCCATGACAGCCGTCGAAACGGGCACGTCCCCCACCGGCGCCCCCACCCCCCTCCTCGTCCTCGACGTCGTCGGCCTCACCCCCCGGCTCCTCGACCACATGCCGCACCTCGCATCCCTCGGCGAGTCCGGCACCCACGCCCCCCTCGGCACCGTGCTGCCCGCCGTCACCTGCGCGGCCCAGTCCACCTTCCTCACCGGCACCACCCCCGCCGAACACGGCATCGTCGCCAACGGCTGGTACTTCCGCGAGCTCGGCGACGTCCTCCTCTGGCGCCAGCACAACGGCCTCGTCGCCGGGGACAAGCTCTGGGACGCCGCCCGCCGCGCCCACCCCGGCTACACCGTCGCCAACATCTGCTGGTGGTACGCGATGGGCGCCGACACCGACATCACCGTGACCCCGCGACCCGTCTACTACGCCGACGGCCGCAAGGAACCCGACTGCTACACCCGGCCGCCCGCCCTCCACGACGAACTCACCGAAAAGCTCGGCACCTTCCCCCTCTTCCACTTCTGGGGACCCGGCGCCGACCTCGTGTCCTCGCAGTGGATCATCGATGCGACCCGGCACATCCTGGACACCCGTCACCCCGACCTGGCCCTGTGCTACCTGCCGCACCTCGACTACGACCTGCAGCGCTACGGGCCCGACGACCCCCGCGCGTACCGGGCGGCGGCCGAACTCGACCGGGCCATGGCCCCGCTGCTCGACGACGCCCGCCGCGAGGGGCGCACCGTCGTCGCGCTCTCCGAGTACGGCATCACCCGTGTCGACCGCCCGGTCGACATCAACCGGGCACTGCGCCGCGCCGGCCTGCTGGAGGTCCACACCCAGGACGGCATGGAGTACCTGGACCCGATGGCCTCCCGCGCCTTCGCCGTCGCCGACCACCAGCTCGCCCACATCTACGTACGCCGTCCCGAGGATCTCGATGCGACCCGTGAAGCTCTCCAGGACGTCCAGGGCATCGAACAGCTCCTCGACGACGAGGGCAAGAAGGCCCACGGCCTCGACCACCCGCGCTCCGGCGAGCTCGTCGCCGTCGCCGACCCCGATGCCTGGTTCACGTACTACTACTGGCTCGACGACGCGCGCGCCCCCGACTTCGCGCAGCTCGTCGAGATCCATCGCAAACCCGGTTACGACCCGGTCGAACTCTTCCTGGACCCCCAGGACCCGTACGTCCGGGTCAAGGCGGCCACCGCCGTGGCCCGCAAGAAGCTCGGCATGCGCTACCGCATGGCGGTTGTGCCGCTGGACCCCTCACCCATTCGCGGCAGCCACGGCCGCCTTCCCACGAGCGACGAAGAAGGTCCGCTCATCCTGTGCTCCACCCCCCACGCGTTCACCGGCCCCGTCCGGGCCACCGAGGTGAAGTCCTTGCTCCTCACGCTTGCCGGCCTCGCATGACCGGTCCGCGCACAGCGTTTCGAGCATCTTCGAGAAAGAGAGAGACCGTGACCGCGTACAACGACGAATCCGGAACCGACAGCGCCCTGCGCCGCAGCCTCGGCGTCAGCCGCCGCCGCTTCCTGAGCACCTGCACGGCCGCTGCGGCAGCGGCGATCGCCGCGCCCGCCTTCGGCGCGTCGCCGGCCCTCGCCCAGCCCGCCCCCGACCAGGGGCAGGGCGTCGGCCTGCATCTGGTTCCGGCGGACAAGCGAGGAATCATCCTGTACACCGTGCGCGACGCCACGGGCCGGGATCCGCTCACCACCACCCTTCCCTCAGGCTTCCGTGGGGTCTTCGGGGAGCTGGCCCGCTACGGCTACAAGCAGGTCGAGTTCGCCGGGTACGGCCAGCACGCCAACGCACCCGGTGGAAACAACCTCGAATCGGTGGAAGGCGCGAAGCTGCTGCGCTCGTGGCTGGACGAGTACGGTCTGCGCGCCCAGGGCAACCACGGCTTCATCCCGTCGTCCTGGCCGCTGAACCAGAACGACCTGGACCAGTTCAAGCGCCACCTCGAGATAGCGAACATCCTCGGCATGGAACACATGGGCACCGGTGGCGACCCCACCGGCAGCGCCTACCGTGCCGACTGGGACGTGGCCGCCGACAAGTGGAACACGTTGGGACAGATCGCTCAGGGTGCGGGCATCAAGCTGTACACCCACAACCACGACGCGGCCTACGGCTTCCTGCTCGACGGCGGTCCGCTGGACGCACAGGGCCGCCCCACCCGCAGCTCCGGTATCCGCAAGCTCGAGTACTTCCTTCAGGTCACCGACCCGAAGTCCGTATGGCTGGAGATGGACATCTTCTGGGCACACGTCGCGCAGTACAAGTTCCACACCTACACCGCGCACGACGGGTCGCAGCAGGAGAACATCTTCGACCCGGCGGCACTGGTCCGCGGCAACACCAAGCGCTACCCGCTGTTCCACGCCAAGGACGGCGTCATCAACACCAACAGTGGCAACGGCTACGACATGGTCCCCTTCGGTACCGGGGTCATCGACTACCGGACGTTCTTCCGCCGTGTCGGGGCGAAGAACTACCACAACCCGATGGTCGAGCAGGACAACGCACCGAGCTCGGCCGTCCCCGCGCAGTCCCTGAACCATGCGCGGATCGGTTACGACAACTTGGCGGCGCTGCGCAAGTAGAACCATCGGAGGGGCGGGCCGCGCCTCACCCCGCGTTCCTGACAACCGGGGAACAGCGCAAACGCCCGCCCCTGCGACGTCCTGCTCGGGCGACGCTCTTCTGGTGCAGACCTTGCGGGCCACGGACTCGCAAGCAACCGCACGACGGCCCTCCTCGCATCGCGCGGGAAGGGCCGTCGCCCGGACGGGCACTGGGGCGTGTGTCGGAAGTCCCGCCTGCCCGGCGACGCCCGGCACGCACGCTCGCTGCGTTGTCGGGGTCGTCCGAGTACGTCCGGTACGAGGACGACCCTCCGCCGTGCGATCGCACGCACCGGACGCCGCCGGGCCC
>NZ_JBHVEE010000132.1:0-27215 GCF_042802415.1 Streptomyces sp. NPDC057486
CACTTCAGACCGCGTCACACCAGCCTTCTACCAGCACGGAAGGTGACACGGGGCAGAAACCCGAAAATCTAGATCTCAACCCGGAACAGGCCCTAATGCCATCGGCAGTTTCTGGCGGGTCTCGCACGGGCAGTCGCGTTGTACCGGCTTTCGGCGCTTTCCCGAATCGGTCCACAACGAGTCGACCGGGTTGCCCTGCGGTTTCCAGGCCAACAACGGTCGCGGCCCGCCCAGTTGGAAACGCTGGCGTGGTTTGAGGAAGGGTTCGTCGCGGGCTTCGGGGGCAGGCGCTGCGTGGCAGTCAATCGACGATTGGTGGCGACGTGACGATATCCATCCAGGCCCAGGAAGTGCCTGTAGCACTGGAGCAGACGACATTTTCGGCGCGCACCGAGCGGGTCGCAGGTGACCTGCCGTGGATCGAGGACGCGGGCGAAGTGGCGCCCCAAGATGCCCGGGCGTTGTCCAAGCTGTTCTTCGACCAGCTCCAGCTCCTCGAAGAGGGCACACGCGAATACCATTACGCCCGCGACACACTGATCGAGATGAACCGGAGCTTGGTCGGCTTCGCCGCGAGCAGGTTTCGTAACCGCGGCAGCGGCGACCTGGAGGACATCCTCCAGGTCGGCGCGGTGGGCCTGATCAAGGCCATTGACCGCTTCGACCTGTCACGCGAGGTCGAATTCAGCTCCTTCGCCATCCCCTGCATCGTGGGCGAGATCAAGCGGTTCTTCCGTGACACCAGCTGGGCTGTTCACGTCCCCCGCCGGCTGCAGGAACTCCACTTGGAACTGGCCAAAGCCAAAGAACGGCTGGCAGTCGTCCTGGGCCGCGAGCCCACCGTTCACGAGCTGGCCGAGGAACTCGGCCTGAGCGAAGATGAGGTCATCGAGGGCCTGATGGCCTCCAACGGCTACACGGCAGGCTCTCTCGACATCCCGAGCGGGAACGACCACGGATCCGATCCTGGCCCGACTTATGCCGATATCCTCGGCGACTGCGATCCCGCCATGGACCTCGTGGAAGACCTCCACGCTCTGGCCCCGCTCCTGGAAGAACTCGACGACCGAGAGCGCCACATCGTAGAGATGCGCTTCGGCCAGGAGATGACTCAGTCCCAGATCGGTGCGGAACTGGGCGTTTCCCAGATGCACGTATCCCGGCTACTGGCCCACACCCTGACCAAGCTCCGCAGCGGCATGCTCACTGAGACTTGAACCGATCGCCAGAGCCTGTATGGAGACCCGCCCCTGCTGGGAAAAGTGGACAGACAAATCAGAGAGAGGGACTGCCGTGCTGCTGGCCCATCTCGCGAGTCACGGAGTGCTGAGCAGCTGCGGCAACAGGGCCTTGATCATGGTGTTGGTCCAGCGCATCTGGCGAAGCGCCTGGGGGCAGGAGGAGGCGAGGCCGAGCAGGCCGGTGTCCTTGGTGGCCTGCGCGGCCTGGGCGAGCATCTCCCAGTGCAGTGAGTTGTGCGTCGCGGCCAGATGGAGGTCCGCAGGTCCCGCAGAAGCAGCAGACCCGGTTCGGGATGGCCGCCCACCACCTCCGACGCCTTCAGCCGGAGCGCGCCGAGTACGCCTTCGGAGGAGGCGTCGGGCGATCCCGTGAGGTGCAAGCCGTGGTCGGCGGCCGTTTCGGCGAGGAGCCGGACGTGTTCACGTGACCAGGCGTCGATGTCGGTGGCGACGTGAAAGACCTCGTGTTCCGGGCAGTGGCGGTCCGAGACGGTCACAAGCTCTTCGGCCATGTGGCGTTCACCGCGGTGCAGGGTGCGCAGGGTGATCTGGATGCCGTTCAAGGGTTGCCTCCCGGAGCGTCCCATGCGGTGTCCGGGGCCTGTGACACTTGCGCTCGCGGTCCCCCGGTGGCGGCCGGGACGCTTGCAGGGTCCATCGGTGCGTATGCGGTAGTGGTGGGTGCCGGGGCCTGCTTTTCCCGTTGCCGCGTTCGATGAGGGAAATGGCGGCCGTGGCTGTTTTGAACAGCGGCTGTTTGGAGGCGGGGTCCCAGTCGGTGATCGTCGTTTCGTTCGCCGCCCTGCCAGGTGTGGTGGTGTCCGGACCCGAGCCGGCGGGCGTGTCCCAGTAGCCGTAGTGGAACGGTACGAACAGTAGTCCCGCCCGAAGCTTTGTGACGCGCAGTCGGCCGCGAAGCGCGCCGCGCGGTGAACGGACCTCGACCAGGTCGCCCTCGGCAAGGTCCTGTGCGGCGGCGTCCGCTTCGTTGACCTCGACCCACATGTCCGGTGCCGCCTCGTTCAGTTGCGGGGCGCGGCCGGTCTTGGTCCGGGTGTGGAAGTGGTACAGGGTGCGGCCCGTCGTCAGCTGGAAGGGGTACTCCTCGTTGGGAATCTCGTGGGGTGGCAGGTAGTCGGCCGCCTTGATCATGGCCTTGCCGTCCGGGTTCAGAGAGCGGTACTCCACCAGGCCGTCCGCGGCCCCCGTCACCAGGTCCTTGCCGTAGTTCTCGCATACGTCGGGGTGGGCCCAGCTGACGCCGTCGGTGTAGAGCCGCTCGGTGCCGTTCGGCGCCTGCTCGTTGACCGGCCATTGAACGCCGCTCCCGTCGCGCAGCTTCGCATAGCTGAGGCCGGTGTAGTCACAGGGACGGCCGGCACTGCAGCGCTTCCACGCCTCGAACGCAGACTCCGGGTCGTTCCAGGAGATCAGCGGTCCGCCGTCCTTGTCGCGGAAGTCCATCCGGGCTGCGTAGTCGAGGAAGATGTTGAGGTCCGGTTTCGCCTCTCCTGGCGGTTCGACGGCCTTGGCGGACAGATGCACGGTGCGGTCGGCGTTGGTCAGGGTGCCGGTCTTCTCGCCCCAGGTGGCGGCTGGCAGCACCACGTCGGCGAACTGTGCCGTCTCGGTCAGGAACAGGTCTTGTACGACGACGAAGAGCCGATCCTGGGCGAGGATCGAACGGATCCGGGCGAGTTCGGGCAGCGATACGGCTGGGTTCGTGCCACTGATCCACAGATTCGGATCGAGCCCTGCTCGGCATAGCGGAACATTTGCATGGCGTGGGTGGGCGGCGCGTAGTGTGGGATGGTGCTCGGCTCCACGTTCCACACCTCGGCCAGATCGGCCACGTGTGCGTCGTTCTGCCAGTTGCGGAACCCGGGCAGGTCACCGTTGGCACCGCACGCGCGGGTGTTCTGGGCGGTCGGCTGCCCGTTCATCTGCAGCACGCCGGCGCCCGGCCGCCCGAGCATGCCCCGGATCAGGTGCAGGTTGTTGACCTGGACAGCGGCCGCCGTGGCCTGGTGGGACTGGTAGACGCCCTGTAGCACGGTGGAGAGCAAGCGGTCGGCGGTTCCGAGCAGTTCGGCCGCCTCACCGATTCGTTCCGCTGGGACGTCACAGATGCCGGCCGCCCAGGCGGGGGTGCAGTCCTTGACGCGGGCGGCGAGTTCCTCGAATCCGACCGTGTGCGCATCCACATATCTGTGATCGATGCGGTCGGTCCGGATGATCTCATGCAGCAGCGCGTTGAGCAGGGCGACGTTGGTGCTGATGCGTGGGGCGAGGTGCACGGCGGCGTTGCGGGCCACCGGGGTGGGACGCGGGTCCACACAGATCAGCCGCGGCGGTTCGGTGCCCTCCAGCCGGTCCAGGATCCGCATCCACTGCACAGGCTGGGTCTCGGCGATGTTGTGGCCGAAGAGGGCGATCACGTTGGCGTGGTCGATGTCGTCGTAGCTACCGGGCTGCCCGTCACAACCGAAGGACTCCTTGAGGGCCTCCGCGGCGGTTGAGGTGCACAACCGGGTGTTGCCGTCGAGATGGTTGGTGCCGATGCCTGCCCGGGCCAGCACCGCCAGGGTGTAATACTCCTCCAGGAAGAGCTGCCCTGAGGTGTAGAAGCCGATGGATCCGGGGCCGCGGTCGTCCAGCAGTGCGTGGGAGCGGGTGACAAGGCGGCTCATCGCGGTTTCCCAGTCGCTTTCCACCAGCCGCCCGCCCTCACGTACCAGCGGTCTTCTCAGCCGGTCGGGCGAGGCGTTGGCCTGCCAGCCGAACAGGTCCTTGGGACCGAGCCTGCCGCGGTTGACCCGGTCGGTGGCCCGGCCTCGCACGCCGACCATGCGACCGTCGATGACAGCGATATCCATGGCATCCCCGTCTGAGTGGAGGATCGAGGCGGCCTGCACCCATTCCTGCACCATCGCAGGATCCACGCCTTCGGCGAGAAAGCTATCCACCCGGGCGGACCAACGCTTGCGCCTTCCGTGGGGCACTCGGCCGCCCCACGGATCACCGATCCGGTCCACCGAGGACTCCATCGCCGCCTCCTGCAGGTCGATCCGCTCACGAATACCCGATCGCCGAGCCTTGATGTCAGCCGCCCTGGCGATCTCCGGGATTGTCCCCGACTGAGATGTCGGTGGCGTGCTGCCGCTCCGGCGGTGGGATCTGGAGGTATGCCGGCTCTTCACGATCGAGGGTGTAATTGCGGCCTGAAGCCTCCGGTCTCGAGCAGCGATCTGGCGATGTAGTTCGTGAGGTTGCGGAACCCGAGTGCGGAACCGCGCAGGTGCTTGAGCCGGCCGTTGATCGCCTCGGTGGGGCCGTTGCTGGTGCCGGGACGGTCGAAGTAGGCCAGCACGTCGCCTGCGCGTTTCTTCAACGTGCGGCCGAGCGTGGTGACCTCGACCAGTGCGTTCGGGACACCGGTGCTGATCGTGTCGATCAGTTTGACCATCAACTCGCGGCCACGGCGCCGGTCCTCGTGTCGGTAGGCGGAGATCATTCGCTGGTAGATGCCCCAGGTCGCCTCGACTTCGACATGCGCGTCGTCGGCGAACAGCGCGGTGAGCCGAGCGGCCTGTTTGTCGGTGAGCAGCCCGGCACCTGTGTGCAGGGTTCTGCGCGTGGAGTAGAGGGGGTCGTTCTTCATGCCGCGGTGGCCGTGGATCGCCAACTGGACCCGGCGGCGGCACCGATCCAGCGCATCGCCGCCAGGCGCACGACGTGGAAGGGATCCATGACCGCTGTCGCGTCGGGGAGCTCTTCGGCGGTGGCGGTCTTGAAGCCGGTGAAGCCGTCCATCGCGACCACGTCCACGGCGTCGCGCCAGGCCTCGTCGCGGTCGGCGAGCCAGGACTTGAACGCCTGCTTGGAGCGGCCCTCAACCATGTCGAGCAGCCGGGCGGGACCTGTGCCATCACGGACGGCGGTGAGATCGACGATCACGGTGACGAACTTGTCGCCGCGGCGGGTGTGGCGCCACACGTGCTCGTCTACCCCGATCGCGTTGACACCGTCGAAGCGGTTCTCGTCGTTGATCAGCACCCGCTTGCCTTCGGCCAGGACAGCGTCGTTGGCAGTGTTCCACGCGACGCCGAGTCCCTCGGCGACTCGGGCCACGGTCAGGTGCTGGCACACGATCGCCTCGAGTGCCCACCGCAGCCCGCGACGCGACAGCTTCGTTCGCGGCTCAGCCGCGAGGCTGGTGTCCTGGCGTCACACGTGACCGCAAGCGGTACACCGGTAGCGGCGCACGGTCACCACGAGCGTCGTCGGCCGCCAGCCCAGCGGCTCGTGGGCCAGCTCCCGGGTCACGGTGTCGCGCGGTACGCCTTCGCAACCACAGCGACGGCACCACTGGTCCGGCTCGACGACCCGGCATGCCAGCACCGCACGGTCGGGCCTGAGTCGTTGGCCGGTGACGGCCAGACCGAGCTCATCGAGCCGGCAGAACTTGGTCAGGTCAGGGCAGGCAAAGGTAGCGTCGGACAAGTCGAGGTGTGCCAATCTGGAAGACCACGACTTCCGTCCCGGGGCAGCGATGCACAAATGCAGCCGGACGCCCGATCTCGTGTCACCGTCGCAGCGGTCTTCTTCGCGTACCCACTCAGATCGGTCAACGGCGCACCCGATAGCGCAGGTGAAGCACCCGGTTGCCCTGAACAACTACGTCTGGGCCTTCCAGCAGGTGCTGCGCGTCGACGGAGCCGAAGTAACGCTTACCGGACCCGAGCACGACGGGTGCGACGTCCATGCGTACCTCGTCGACCCAACCTGCGGCGAGCGCCTGGCCGCCGACGTCGCCAGCAGCGAACTCGACAGTGCGGTCACCCGCAAGCTCCCGCGCCTTGGCCACGGCCGCCTCGATGCCGTCGACAAAGTGGAACGGCGCCTGGAGGTCCCAGCCCTCGGGCGCACCACGGTGACTCACCACGACCACATGGTCGATCCCACTCGGAGGCGTCCCATCCCAGCCGTCGGTGATGTCGAAGGCGTGACGGCCGGAAATGGTCACCCCGACCTCGTCCCAGTACGGCCGGACGTAGTCGAACGAAGCCTGCGACACCTTCAGAACGCCACTGTCGTCCAACGGCACGTCACCGCTGACCAGCCACTCGAAGATCGGACCGGGGTCGTCGTTCTCAGCCGCGATGTAACCATCCACCGAAACCGACGCGTTCATGACCACTTTCCCCATGGATTCCTCCTCTGTTTGGAGTCCCAAGTCTTGTGCGACGTGAGCTGTCGCTCTTGTACGAAATCAATCGGCCGGGAGCGGCCAGCCGTCCAGGACGTGGTCGGGATGATCGCGCAGGAATCGCCGCCGGACTTCGGCGTACCGGGTCGGCGTGAGCCCGGTGAACTCCCGGAACTCGCGCACGAAGTGGGCCTGGTCGAAGTAGCCCGCGCCAGCGGCAACGTCTCCCCAGTCGATCGGTGCAGCGACGTCGAGCGCCAACACGGCGGAGCTGAAGCGGTAGCTGCGAGCCAGCCGTTTTGGCGTGACACCGACTACGGCCTTGAACCGCTTCGCCAAATACGTGCTGCTGGCGCGGGCCGCCACACCGATGTCGCTGATCGGCACTGTCCCGCCTGTCGCCGCAACGGCGCTGCTCATTTGGCGGACCAGGTCAAGACCGTCGATCACCCGCAGCCGTCGCACCAGTTCCTCCTCGAGCAACATCAGCATTTCGTGCGGTGCGTCCGCCAAGGTCAGTCGGTGTCGCAATTCAGCGATAGCGGGCTGGCCCCAGATTTGCTCCACCGTCGCAGGTCGGTCGCACAATTCGGCCGCGGGCATCGGAAGGAACGGTGCCAGGCCCCACGGCCTGAAGTGGACGCCCACGGACCGGGTCGGGGTTGGGTAGCTGAACTCCCACGCACGCGTGGGCGTGGTGACCGCGCAGCCGTCGGCGTACTCCACGGCGTCTACGTCGGTGCCTGCGCGGATGAGAAACGGCGCCCCGAGGTTGACGATGAGCAATGGCGCGGGCGCCGCCGGCAGCATCAACCGGGAGTACGGCGGGGCGCCCTCCAGGTAGTAGATGTCGTCGATCAGCCCGTCCAGCGGCGGACCGGGCATTCTGGATACATACTCCACGCCGACATCATCGCCGACGGCCCATCCGGCATCACGCGCCGCCGCCAGCATCGAGCCGGCGCCGATCCCTGACGGGGCGCCCCGGCGCATTTCGGTCCCCAACTACACCCCACGTTGTGAAGGGCCCCTAATGGCGATGGCAAAGGCGCGGCTCAGGCGGGGGTGATGTTCTCTGCCTGAGGACCCTTCGGACCCTGGGTGATGTCGAAATTCACCTTCTGACCTTCCTGAAGTTCACGGAAGCCAGAGCTTGCGATGTTCGAGTAGTGGGCGAAGACATCGGGGCCGCCGCCGTCCTGCTCGATGAAGCCGAAGCCCTTCTCTGAGTTGAACCACTTTACGGTTCCGCTGGCCATTCGTCCTCCAAGGGGATCGAAGCCGGCCCCGCACCGTGCGGGAACCGGAGGGGATCGCCCTGATCCTCACGCTGAACAGCACGATCGCCCGTATTCTCGAGCTTCACGGACGGCTGATACTTCGGAACCAGGACACCTGGCCCGACGCTATACGCGGCTCTACCGGCACAGCGGGGATATCCAGGGGGGCATGGGGCCCACCCGGGGATATCCAGGGGGGCATGGGGCCCACTCCTCCGTTCGGCGGTGTGCCATGGGGGCGGGAATAGAAGCCCGCCGTGAGGCACAGTCGGCCGTCGGGAAGTCGGGGTCGCGGTATCGGCCAGCGCTCGCACCCCGAGGCCCCCCGCTCCCTGACCAGACCGCGAATGTGATTACCCTAGCCTCGCGCTTTCGCGCGCCCAGCAGACTGGAGGTCTTGATGTTGTAAGTGACCTTTGGTCGTAAGCTCGTTGTCGCCTGCCGGTGGAAGTCCGGGCACGATCTTTCGTCGGATCGAGCAGGCCGAACGGGTAGGCGTGCTCGTCCTCCCACGGGATGAGCTGCACGCTGAGCTCCCACTCGGGGGTACTCGCTTACTTCGATTGCCTCACACAGGTTGCGGCGGTGGAAGTGGGTTCCGCCCCGCGGTGAGCTGCCTCTCGTCCCAGACCTGGCAGGCCACGCCCAACCTCGACCTCCAGTGGAACTTCACGTGCTGCGCCGTGGGCGCTCGCGAGGCGGAAGGTGTGCACGCTGAAGCCTGCAATCATCCGGTAGCCGCGCGGGGTGAACTGGTCCGACATGTGCCGCGCCGTGGGCGGCGGGGCCGATCGGGTGAGGCCACAGCGGGCCTGGCAGACGCGCCGTGCCAGGCGGGATACCTCTGGGCTGGGCGGGAGAGCCCCGACCCTGACAGGACGAGAGGATGTGCGATGGGGCACGGCGGGAACGTGATCGACGAGCTGATGACCGATCACCGCGAGGTCGAGGAGATGTTCGGCCGCATCCAGGCGATGACTGCGGGCGGCCAGCAACTGCGGGACCTCGTGGACGAGGTCACCATCGAGCTCGTGCGGCATTCGGTCGCCGAGGAGCAGTACCTGTACCCGGCGGTCCGCGAGCACATCGACGGCGGCGACCCGCTCGCGGACAAGGAGATCGCCGACCACGGCCGGGTCGAGAAGATCCTCAAGCAGCTGGAGAAGATGGACACCGACGACCCGCAGATGAGCATGATGCTGCAGCAGCTCATGGACGAGGTCGCCGCCCACGTCCAGGACGAGGAGAACAACCTCTTCCCGATGCTGCGCCGCGCCTGCACCCCGGAGCAGCTGGACGACCTCGGGGACAAGATCCGCCACGCCAAAGCCATGGCGCCCACCCGACCCCACCCCTCCGCGCCCAGCACACCCATGGCCAGCAAGCTCCTCGCCCCGGGAGCGGGCCTGGTCGACCGGGCCCGCGACTTCGTCACCGGCCGCGGCAAATCCTGACCGCCACTGCGGCTTCCACCGGTAGCCGGGCAGTGCCGGTCACGGTGACGCCGTCCCCTCCGCGGGTTCGGCATCCTGCGGCGAGACGAAGGAGTAGGGCGCCCAGGGGCCGGTGACCTCGACGCGCACCGAGTCTGGCCGCGTTCGCGGCCGTGGTGCGCGGACAGCAGCCTTCAGCCGTCACGGCCGAGTGCGGGCGGCAGGTCGTCGAAGCCACCTACCGGTCCAGCGCCGCCGGAGAGCGCGTCGTTCTGATTGCCGTGCTGGGAGCGTCCCGTGCCTGAGCGCCGGGCAGGAAGCGGTGCACGGGCGCAGGGCCGCCGCGCAGTCCGGCGTGCGAGTAGAACAGTTGCTCGATGTCGATCGCCATGCCGTGCGGGACGCAGGCGAAGCCGGTGTCCCCGGCGGGGCGCCCGTCGTGCGGACCACAGTGATCACGGGCTGGCCACCGCGCGACGGCGCACGCCGGGAGGGCCGAGCGAAGCAAAGGTGCAGGTCCGGCCAGGACCGAACTGCCGCATGCCCGTTCATCGTGGTGCGAGTGGCTATTCCGAGGGCGGCAGTAGGGTCCCCAAGGGGCCGAGGTCGAGGTTGAGCTCCTCCATGGTCAGGTCGTAACGGGCGCACAGCTCGTTCATACGGTCGTGGAGGATCAGAAGAGTGGCCCCGAGGCGTTCCTCCTCTTCCTCGGTGAGATCTCCCTCGTCGACGCGGTGCAGAGCCTGGCGCTCCATGAGCTGTCGCAGGAGTTCGACGAGGGTGAGGACCAGTTTGACCAGGTCACGCTCCACGGTGTCGGGTTCCGCGACGATCCGGCGTGTCGTCCTGTGCGCCGGGGGTTTCTCGTCCTGGGACGTGGCGGGCAGCAGACGGAAGGCCCGCGTGGCCGCGTCGGCGACCTCGTCGAAGCGACGTCCGGGCCCGCGGTCCTCATTCGGCATGGTCGTCTCGCGGCTGGGGTGCGTCCTCCGCCCAGGGCGACGGGTTCTGCGCGGTGATGGAGACGATGAGCGCTCGCAGGGAGACGCGCACAAGGTCGATGCCTGCGATCGACAGCGTGATGTCACCGGTGAGGACCACGCCACCGCTGAGGAGACGGTCCAGCAGGTCGATGAGGGCTATCTGCCGGCCGGGCAGCGGTTCCCTCGCGGCTTCCACGGGCAGCCGGGCAGCGCCGGTCACGGTGACGCCGTCCCCTCCGCGGATTCGGTATGGGGCGGCGAGGCGAAGGAGTAGGGCGCCCAGGGGCCGGTGACCTCGACGCGCACAGTGATCGGCTCGGTCATCACTCGTCCCGCTTCTTGGGGCGAACCTTGGCCGACTGCCGGCGCTGCGGCGTCGCATGCGGCGGCTTCTCGGTCACGGAACGGCGCTCTTCGGCCGACGGAAGCTCCGCGTCCTCGCGCAGAGCTTCGATCTCCGCGCGCAGGCGCTTGTTCTCCTCTGCCAGCTCGCGACTGCCGTTCGCGCGGGAGGACAGCGAGGGATCGTGCTCCCACCAGTCGATTCCCATCTCCTTGGCCTTGTCCACGGACGCGACCAGCAGACGGAGCTTGATGGTGAGCAGTTCGACGTCGAGAAGGTTGATCTGTATGTCGCCCGCGATGACGATGCCTTTGTCGAGTACCCGCTCCAGAATGTCGGCGAGGTTGGCGGAGGACCCCTGGGCATACTGCGGGGACGACCTGTATGGGAGGGAGCCAGACCTGCTGGCAACGGGTTCTGTCACGGCCTGTCGACCTCGGTCTCCTGGATTCCAGTCATGTGCTGCGGATCTCCTGGTGCGCTTTGATCTCGTCGAGCCGGTCGAGCAGCTCGTCCTCGCGCTGGTCGACCGGCTCCTCGTCGATCGCTCCTGACAGGAGCGCCTTCTCCAGCTCCGCGAGCTCCCGTTCGACCGGCCCGGGGTCGTAGTAGTCCCGCTCCGCAGCCTCCACGACACGCTCCACTGGGCCTGTTCTCCCAGATCCTCACTCTCCTGCCGGCACCCGTGCGCGGCGTGGGCTGGGTCTGAATGCTCCCTACACGAAGCTGTACGGCGGCAGCGGGCCACGCAGCCGCCAGTCGAAGTCCTCGCCCAGTTCGGCAGCGAGGTTCTTCTCCGTGGCGGTGAACCGATCCTCCTGGCGTCGATCCACCAGGAAGGAGACGTTCAGGAAGTCGTTGCCGGCCGTCTGTGAGGCCCGCTCATCGCGGGCGAGGGGGCGCAACGCCTCGATGGCAGCGGCCGCCAGTGCCTCCTGGCGGGCCTGGACCTCGTTCGCCACGAGCTCACCCAACGCGAGCGGCAGGTCGGGGTTGTTCTGGCCGGCCCGGATGTCGTCGTTGAGTCTGCGGGCCTCCGGCGACTCCTGGAGGATTTGGCGCAGCAGCGCGTCTTCGTCCTGTGCCGCCTTCAGGTGGTACTCGGCGCACCCGTCCAGCGCGGCCAGCCGTTCCGTGTACCGCTCGGCGTTCTCCTCGAGCACGGCCCGCACCGCGTCGTCATCAGGGGCCAGCAGACCGAATCGCAGAGGCAGTACGGTGCCGTCGGCCATCAGCCGCTCCTGGACCGCCTGATGTGCACCGACGTCCCGGCGTTTGGCGCGCAGCCCCTCCGGAGCGTCACTGACGACTGCGCTGAGGATTCCGCCCTGCACCGTACGCAGTTGCGTGGGAGGGTCACCCACGCCGTTCAGATCGTCCAGGCGCAGCGGATGCGTGGCCGCCGTTATGGCGTACACATACACGGCCATGGCTCAGTCCTCCCGGTGCCGGGAAGCACGGTGGGCCGTCCGGGGGCGGGGCCGCTCCCGCCTCTCTTCGACTTCCTCGTCCTCGTCCTTGCGGCCCTGCTGCAAGGCGTCGGTGATGGCATCCATCGCGCCGGTCAATGCCCCCTTGCTCTTGCCTTTGGCTCCGCCTTCGGTCACTTCGCCCACGAGGTCGGTCAGCTTGCTGGGTGCCTTGCGTCCGGACTCCAGGTCGAGGCGGTTGCAGGCCTCGGCGAAGCGCAGGTAGGTGTCCACACTCGCCACGACGATGCGGGCATCGACCTTGAGGATCTCGATGCCGACCAGTGATACGCGGGCGAATACGTCGATGACCAAGCCGCGGTCCAGAATGAGTTCCAGAACGTCGTACAGAGTGCCGGAGCTCGGTCCTTGAGAGATACTGCCTCTGCCTTGCGGCACCACGGTCATGGTGCCCTCCCTTCGCCATCGGCCGCATCAGCGGCTCGGGCGGTCGTAAAAGGGTCATGCGCGACGGTCGATCTCCCCGCGCGCATAGCGGCGGGTCTGCTCGTACGCCATAAGTTCGCCGCCCTGGTCCAGCTTCACCCGGTAACTCGCCATCACACTGGTGGTGTCGGGGATGCGTTCCAGCTCCATGACCTCCACCTGCGCCTCCCAGCCTCCCTCGGTGGACTGCACCGCAGAGACGGACTCGGGCGACCTCCCCAGCAGCTCCTCAAGCTGCTCGGCCGCGTACCGCATCGCCTGCGGCGCGGACACGCGACCAGACCTCGACGCATCACGCTGCACCCGCGGCTTCGTGCTGCGAGCGCTGTCGCTGCGCGAGCCCGTGGCCTTGCTCCGGGACGGCTGCCGGCGTTGACCGCCGGCGCTCTCTTCTCCAACGGCCATGCTGCTGCCTCTTCGGTAGGAAAGACGGCCTATGAGCACCGGACTGTTCCGAGTCTCGCTCAGCCGCTCGGGTTAGTAACGCGCACTGACATGACATAGCCGCGCTATTCGCGGTCTGCCTCTGCCGAATTTGCTCGTGACCGCCTTCGCTGCGCACCAGGGCCCCTCCGGTGCAGAAATGCAATGTGGCGTGGACAAATATCGGAGCTTTAAAACCTCCAGCGTGGCCCCGGGGCACGGCGGCGCACCCGGTCGGCCGAGCTGCGTAGGGTCCGGGCCGGGAGGAAGATCGGTGTAGGTGGTGGTCTGGATGTCTCTTGGCGGCGGCCTGGACCGCCACCAACGGACGGGGCCCACGGACCCCGTCGTACCGCCAGATGGCTGACGCGGCGTTTGAGATAGGGGAATGTGGCCTGGTTGGCTAGAGGAGTCGCCCGGTCCGCGGAACTCCTACCGCGGCCGCGGCCGGACGGCGAGTCCGCCCCCCCAACTCGGGAGAGGGGGGCGGACTCGGGCCGGGTTCGAATCAGACCCCCGCAGAGGACTCCTCCCTCTGTTTCTGGATAGGTTAAAGGGGCTTTCGTGGGGATAACGGTCGCACGTGCCTGGTTCGGCATGAGGCTTGTTGGTGAGTGGTGGCCCAGGCCTCCCTCCCTGTTCAGCCGCGACCGCGACCCTCTGGGGGACTGCTTGGGTTATGGCGTCGCCCGGTCCAGGGACTTACGCCCTGGGCCACGGCCGGGCGACACTCCGCTCCCGACTCGGGAGGGGGCGCACTCAAGCTGCCTAACATAAAGCTTGCCCCCGAAAGCGATGCTGCGGGGTAGCTCAACGAGTACACAGAGCAGCCGGTTGGTCCCCGGTGCAGACGTCGGTTCGAATCCGGCCCCCGCAGCATCACGCCCTTTGTCTCCGGCTGCACGGCCGGGGCGCGGTTTACCACTGGGCCTGCGGCCCACCCCCACGTCAGTCGATCATCCCGGATCGTGGCGTGTGGGCTGGGGAGGCGGCCAGACTCGGCATCGGCCATCCGGTCAGATACCTGTGCTCGTGCGCGACCGGGGAGACGGCCCTTCAGCAGGAATGCTTCGCCGCTGGGTGCGGTCAGCCGGGCCGTCCAGGGCCGGTCCGCGTCTGTCGGGCTGTGCTCCCGCGCGACGGTGACCCACACGCGGACCAGAGTCCCGTCCATACGTTCCACCGTGGCCGGCCCCTCGTAGGGGTTCATACTCCCCGGTCTGTGCCGGCGCGGGGCTGTCGCGCAGCGGTGGGAGTGATCGGTTGGGCCTGCCCGTTGACCGTCAGCCCGCCTGCAGCGGCATCACTCATTGCTTCTCGGCCGGTGCCCTGCGTGTTCGCCGTGATGTCCTGGGTAGCGGGTGGGGCGTTGGGGGCGTATGAGTGGAGTGGATGCGGTGGCCCGGTCAGGGGTGGTGCGCGGGCTGCGGGAATCGCCTCTCGGGCTGCCGCGCGCACTGGTCGGGTTGGTGGGATCTGAACAGCGACATCAAGGGAGGCGCTCGATGTCGTCAGGCATTGTCATTGCGCTCATTGTCGCGGTCGTCCTCATCGTCCTTGCGGTCGGCTTGTGGCTGGCAGTTCGTCGTCGGCATCTGCGGGATCGCTTCGGTCCGGAGTACGAGCGCGCTGTGGAAGCCGGTGGCAGCCGCACGGCGGCGGAGCGTGATCTGCGCGACCGCGAGCAACGGCACGACGATCTCGATCTGAAGCCGCTGGCCTCGACTACCCGTCAGCAGTATGTGCAGGACTGGAACAGCGTGCAGGAGCACTTCGTGGACCGCCCGCAAGAGGCGGTCGGTGAGGCGGACCAGCTGGTGACCCGGCTCATGAAGGAACGTGGCTACCCGACCGAGGGATACGAGCAGCAGGTGAAGGACTTGTCGGTCGAACACGGGCGCACGCTGGAGCATTACCGCGCCGCCCACGAAGTCAATGCACGAGCCAGCAGTCGGCAGACGACCACCGAGGAACTGCGGGGAGCGATGGTGCACTACCGCGCACTCTTCGACGACCTGCTCACCAACGGCAACAGGCCGGGGCAGCAACGCGCTTGACCCGGCGCCCGCGTACACCGGCGGGGCACGGATCGAGAGCCCATCGAAACCCCTTCGGACGAGGTGAACAAGCATGCAGCGCGAACACGGTGGAGCAGGCGACCACAGCAGCGCGACCGACGCGGGACTCAGAACCGAGGATCTTGCCCGGCCTCGGGAGGACCGGGACGCGGATCGTGGGACGCCTTCGGTCACGGCGGATGATGCTCCCCCGGCCACCGGGAATGCCGCTGAAGCTGCAGACACCGCCAAGGGCGCCGCGTCCACGGAGCAGGCAGCGGCGGGCACACCGCACGCTTCGGCTCCGGAGCAGGGCCAGGAGAACGAGCCGCTTCTCAGTCCCGATGAGGCCGAGGCCTTCAAGTCCAAATGGCAGGCCGTCCAGACAGCCTTCGTCGACGATCCGCAGGATGCCGTCCGCACGGCCGACGCTTTGGTCGCCGAGGTCATGCAGACGTTGGCGCGTTCGTTCGCATCCCGCAAGGAAGGGCTAGAGGGCCAGTGGGGCCGGGGCGAGGAGGTCCTCACAGAGGATCTCCGCATAGCGCTTCAGCGCTACCGCTCGTTCTTCAACCGTCTGCTCAGCACATGACCCTGCTTGGCAGGCCGGCTCCCATTGATCGGGGGAGAGCACGGTGCCCCCGTTGCGATGGACGGGCCGCGGAAAGACCACGCAGGAGTCCGAACCGAAATCCATGGGAAAGGAAGTGTGTGTGATGACTACGGCGCGAGACATCATGACCCCGGACGCTGAGTGCATCGGGGCGAACGAATCGGCTCTCCTCGCCGCCCACAAGATGGCCGAACTGGGCGTGGGTGCTTTGCCTATCTGCGGAGCGGACGAACGGCTCAAGGGCGTACTCACCGACCGCGACATCGTGGTCAAGGTGCTTGCGGCGGACAAGGATCCCGCCGAGATCAAGGCGGGCGAGCTGGCGCAGGGTGAAGCCGTCACGATCGGCGCCGACGACGATGCGTCGGAGATTCTCCGCACGATGAGCGAACACAAGGTGCGTCGACTGCCGGTCATCGACGGTCACACGCTGGTCGGCATGGTCGCCCAGGCCGATGTCGCCCGGGCACTGCCTGATCCGGACGTCGGCGACCTGCTCGCAGCGCTGTCCGCCAGCTGACCGCCCGCCCGGTCAACAACACCACGCGCAGTGAAGGATGGTCCGCAAAGGTGGCGTGTTTTGCCACGTCCGTGGGCAGCCCGATTCCTTGCCGCGCGAGCGGGCGGTGAAGTGGGGCTTGGCGCTCTCCCGCAGCGACCAGTGTTGGCCGGCCCGGTGGGGTGGACTGGCGGTCAGAATCTCGTCGAGCTTTGGATGACAGCTGGAGCGGGGGCGCGCACCTTCGTCGGCAAGCGACCGCCGGCTCCCGCGCTGCATGTAGTGGTCCCCTCGACCGGCGGGCCCCGTTCGACGAGACCCGGGCTCTCGCCCACGACCTTGCCGACCTCCTAGCCCCCGTCACCCAGATACCCTCACCACCGCACCCCGCAAGCAGGAGCGCTGGGGCAGGGTCTGCCTCGACGTACAGCGCAACGCATACGCCCAGACGGTTGTCGCCCCCCGCCTGCGGTATGGGCCGCCCCGAAGCCTCAGCGGCAGCCCCCTTGACCTGGGACGAGGTCGAGAATCCCGGCATCAATGCAGCGTCATCATCGACTCGATCGCCGGACGCCTGGACGTCAACGCCTGGGGGACGGACTGCGGCACCGCTGCTTGGCCAGTGCCGCCCAGCGGCAGCTTGAAGACGTCGGGTGACGCCGTACCGATACGCCTGGCTGCTCTTCGGCCGGACGCGCCAGGCTCCCGCACGACGGAGAGTCGCGGAGGGATGATGCCCGAACTGCCGGACGTCGAAGGATTCCGTCAGGTGCTGATGGCTTGTGGCCGACGCTGTGTCACGCACATCGAGGTGCGTGACGCGGGGGTGCTGCAGGGTGTCACCGAGAAACGGCTGCGGAAGGAAGGCGAGGGGAGGCGGCTCGGGAGGGCCTGGCGGCACGGCAAATGGTTGTTCGCGCCGACGGACGGCGGCCCCACCTTCGTCTTCCACTTCGGCATGACGGGATCACTGTGGTGCTGTTCTCCCGACGAACCGGTCGCAGCACATGACCGCCTCGTGCTGACCCTCGACGATGTCCGTAGCCTGCGTTTCCGCGATCAACGCAAGCTTCAGGGAGTGCAGTTGGCCGACGACGCGGCCGTCGACCGAATCCTGGAACGGCTGGGGCCAGACGCCCTGGCCGTGGACCGTGCGGAGCTGAAGGAACTGCTGTCCGGACGGCGGGGTGCGGTCAAGAGTGCGCTGATGGACCAGTCCGTGATCGCGGGTCTCGGTAATCTGCTGTGTGACGAGATCCTCTGGCGGGCACGCGTCGCTCCCCGGACTCCGGCGCGGGACCTGAGTGGGACGGCGTATCGACGTCTCCACGTGGCGATGGGCCGGGTCCTCCGTACCTCCGTGAGCGCCGGGTGCGTGCCGCCGCGGCGCTCCTGGCTCACCGGACGCAGGGACGACAGCGAGCCGCTGTGCCCCCGCTGCGGTCGGCCCTTGTGCTCCGGTCGTATCGCCGGCCGCCGCACCGTCTGGTGCCCGCACTGCCAGCCATGAACGGTGCTCTGAGCCGGGTCCGGGGCGGGTTGGTGACTTCGATGCAGGAGCCTGGGCTGTTGCCCGGCGAAGGGCAGGCGGGGCGGGTCAGTTCTGAGCGCCGGGGTGGAGGATGACTTTCGTCCAGCCGTGGTGCCGGGCATCGAGGTGTTCGTAGGCGGCCGGAGCTTCGTCGAGGATCAGCTCGTGTGACGCCAGAAAGCTGGGGCCTGCTTCGCCCGGGCGATCATGTCGCGCAGGGCACGGTTGTAGTGCTTGATGGGGGTCGCCACCAGCACGACGGGGAGACTGACGAAGATGGCCAGCTAGTCGCCGGCGAAATCCCGTGCCAGTGCGGCGACGCACACGATGCCTGGCGGCCAGCCTGCGGAGCCGGGCAAGGAAACCGGTGAACGGCCCGTAGGTGAGGGTTGCATAGTGGGAGGCGCCGCCCTCGGGTGTTTCGTTGCGAGTTCGGCGTATGAGGCGGTTATCAGGAGCGACAGCAGCATGGCGAGGAGCAGCCGGACCTGCGCCGTCCGATTCAGCGGCGACCTGGCCGACGACGACGTAGACGTCGGCGCCCAGCACATCCCCGGGGAGGAATAAGTGGAGCAGAGGTGTCGTCAGCGCCTTCCTTGAGCGAGGGTCTCGCCGTGAGGGGGCCGTCGGACGCCCGTGCGGAGGGGTATGCACCGCGACTTGGCCGTAGATGGGTTATCAGTGCTGCCCCTTGCGGTTGCGGCGGGTCAGCCGGTTCTGGAGGTGGGACAGGGCTCCGGTGCGCTGCCGGCGCAGGGCGGCCCGGGCGGCGTTGGCCCCGGGGGCGCCATGAACGCCCCCGCCTGGGTGCGCGGAGGCGGAAGCGAGGTAGAGCCTGGCGACGGGTGTCTCCGGGCGGCCGGTGCCGGGCGTGGGGCGGAAGACGAACTGCTGGTGCATGGCCGTGGTGCCGCCGTTGATGGCGCCTCCGTGGAGGTTGGCGTCCATGCTCTCCAGCGTGGGTGGGGCGAGGATGCGCCGGGCTCTGACGAGGCCGCGGAAACCGGGGGCATAGCGCTCGACCTGTGCCTCGACACGGTCCGCCATCGCCTCCTGCTCCCGGGCGTCCCAGGAGCCGGTCAGCCCGTCGTCGCCGGCGTCGCCCCGCACCCGGTGCGGAACGTGCGTGTAGGCCCAGGCGGACTCGGTGCCCTGGGGCGAGCGGCTGGGGTCGGCGGTGGTCATCTGGCCGAAGAGAGCGAAGGGCTCGTCGGGGACGCGGCCCATGGCGATCTGCGCGGCGAAGCGGGTGAGGCCGTCCATGCCCTCTGCGAGGTGGACGGTTCCCGCCTGCGCGGCCTCCGGGCAGGTCCAGGGCACCTGTCCGTTCAGTGCCCAGTCGACTTTGAACGTGGCGAAGTCCCACTGGAAGCGCTTCAGGTCGGCGAGCAGCCGTCCGGGGAGGTGCCGTTCGGCCACCAGGGAACCGTAGAGAGCGGGCGCGGACACATCGGCCAGGACCGCCCTGCGAGCTGATACCGCCTCGCCGCCTGTGGTGCGGACGCCGACGGCCCGTCCGCCGCGGACGACGACCTCGGCGACCTGTTCACCGCAGCGGATATGTCCGCCGCGCCGCGCCAGGCGGCGGACGAGAGCGGCGGTGAGCGCCCCGGCGCCGCCGGTGGGAACGGGGAAGCCGTAGGTTTGGCCGAGCATGGACATGAACCAGCCGAACCCGCCGCTGCCCGCCGCCTCCGGTGCGAGGTCCGCGTGCAGGGCATTGCCCGCGAGCAGGAGCCTGCCGCCCTCGCCGCGGAACTCCTCCTCGCCCAGACGCCGCACCGGCAGCACCATCGTTCGGGCCAGGCGCAGGCCGCCCGCCGCACGCAGCCGCAGCGCCAGCCGGGCCCCGGCGCGGACAGGGGGGAACGGCGTGAACAGGGCGCCGAGGATGTCGGGACGCAGCGTCTCCCAGACCTCTCGCAGCTCCTTCCACGCGGCCCCGTCTCCAGGGGCGAACGCCTCCAGGCTTGCGGCTGTCTCCTCCAGGTCTCGGCTGAGGACCGCACAGCGACCGTCTCGCAAGGGGTGGGCGAGTACCTTCGGGGCGTGGCTCCAGGCCAGCCCCTCACGCTCCAGATTCAGGCCGGCCAGCACCGGCGAGGCCGCGGCCAGAGGATAGAAGGCACTGAAAAGGTCACTGGCGAACTCGGGGTCGACGCCCCGATCGTGCCGGACCGCTCCTCCGGGCTCGTCCTGGGCCTCCAGGACCTCCACGCTCCAGCCCGCGTCGGCCAGGAGGTTCGCCGCGACCAGCCCATTGGGGCCCGCCCCGATCACTACAGCGTCCGGCATGACTCGCTCCCGGCTCGGTGGGTGCCGCCGCGCCCGGTGGCGGGGCTGTCTCCAGGTCTGGGTGCGGGTTCAGGCCCTGCGCGGTCGTGGCTGCTCGGGAGTGGTGCGGGCCGGGCTTTCGGCCCCCTCGCACAGCCGGGCGAGACGGCCGAGCATTGCGCGGTGCCGCATTTGCTGCGCCGCGTCCAGGAGCCCGTTGTGCAGGGCGCCCCCCGCCCCGCGCAACGGGTGCTCGTCGAAGATAAGCAGCGTGTGCTCGCCCCAGGGCCGCAGTTCCATCGCGATCCGCGCGGTCCCCAGCGGCCCGCTGTCCGCCTCCAGTTCGAGGACGGCGGTCGGCTCGCTGCGGCGCACGACGGTCCGGTTGTGCAGGGTCAGCGGCCCGATCTTGATCTCGTAGCGGAGGGCCGCCCCCAGCTCGGGCCACCGTCCTTCGTCCAGCTCGACCTGTGAGGTGCCGACTACCCAGTCCCCGTACTGTTCGGCGTCGGACAGGACCCCCCAGACGTCCTCGGGGGGCTTCCTGATCAACCGGTGCCGTACGGCCATGCGCTCCTCCGTCGTCCGAAGTGTCGCGTCCCTCGCTGCGTGTTCCCACGCTAGGCCCGGGGCCACACTCCCGCGCGGGGACGGCGATCCCGGCGCTGCCGGTTGCGGGTCGCGTCCAGGGTGGTGAGCGCCGGGAGCATGTGCAGCGGGGCGAGCCCGGCCGTACAGGTGAGCTCGGCGCGTACGTCGTCGTCGACGACGGTAGGGCGCAGCAGGCGCGGTCCGCCGTGAACGAGACGGTGCCCGGTCGCGCCGACCTGGGGCGCGTCGCGCAGGAACTCCTCGATCGTGTCGGCGGTCTCGGGGCCGGCTGGCTCGGTGATGGGGGCTTCACGGCCCGTTCGCGGCCGTCGCCACCCAGAACGTGAGGTGCAGGCTGGAGGAGCCGGCGTCGACAACGACGATGCCCGGGCCGTTCACATCTGCCACTTCCACTGCGTGATCTGGGCGGGGCCGGTGAGGCGGATCGCCTCGGGCAGCCGGTCACGGTGGTGCGCGCAGGCGACGGCCAAGTCACCAGTGACCATGGCGCGTCCGCGCAGACGGCCGAGCGCGGTGACGGTCAGGTCTGGCGAGATAGCCGTTGCTCGCGAGGAGTTCGTAATTCACCATCGGCCATTCACCGCCGTCCTGATCCGTTGCATGGGGCCATCCCTCACCCGGGTACCAAGGGGCAGGTGACTTCGCGATCGTTGTTCACTCGTTTGGCTCGGCAGCGCTGATGTCGCCCAGGGCTGAACCGGCATTGCGTTCGATGGACAAGTCGCCAAGGGAGATGACCCCGACAGGCCTGCCCCCTTCGACCACTGGCAGTCGGCGTACCGCCCGTTCGCGCATCAGAATTAGGGCCTGCTCAACGTCGTCATCCGGGGTGACGGCGACAAGCTCGGCGCTGCACGCATCGGCTACGGTGCGATCATTGATGCTGCCGCCCTCAGCCAGGACGCGCACCACCAGGTCCTGGTCGGTGACGAGACCACGCAACCGATCATCGTCGACCACGAGCACGGCACCAATGTCCTCGCGTCGCATCAGCTGGGCAACGACCACTACGGACGTCAGCGACGACACGACGACAGGATCCTCCGTCATGACCTCGCGAACCTGCTGGACCATGATTCTCCTTCAAGCTGCACACGGCAGGACTCTTGGACTTTCCCAGCTCGTGTATCCGTGACCTGGGACCGAGCGGCCTGGCCACGGTGGAGTTCCGTCCATTGGCTCTCGTGGCTGTCTTCACAGCAGGCTGGACGTCATCGTCACCGACCGCCTGGATGGCGTGCCCTGCTCGCAGTGCTGTGCCGGCCGTCGGCGGGACGCGACACGAAGCGATGCGACGCCCATGCTGCGCGAGACGGCAGGGACAGGTAAGGACTGGTCGGCCGTTTGTACGACCGCCTTGCGGGCAGCTGCGTTTGCCATCCAATGACCGTGGCACTCGGATGCGGGGAACGGCCGAGCCATCGCTGTAAAGCTGGCGGCCCAGGGTACGGAGGTGGGGATCACCTGGCACCAAGACCGGGCGGGCGCCGAGGAAACGGCGCGAGGAGTCCGGGAGATAAGGCCGCGGTGCGCACTCGTGACGGGACGCAGAACGGCCGCAGCCGCACCCACACCGCGGCTGGCAGGTCGCGTCGAGCACGCAGCGGTACTGTCTGCGCCTCTGCATTCCCGGGTGGTCACAGGGGGATGCCGCTCTCTCTCGACCGGTGCGAGGAGCTGGGCTCCTCTTGCTTATGACCGGTCTTGGCATATCGGTGCTCCTGGAGTGCCAGGAGGTGTTCGGCGAGTCCGGCCAGCTCCGCTGCCGCGGTGTAAATCTGGGAGACAAGCGTTGTGACCACCACCGCTGCTTGGTCGGCGCTGTAGAGACTCGTTCCGTGCTCATTGAGCGGCTCGACAGCGTGGCGCGCGGGTTGGGGGAGGGGTCGCTGTTCCACTCTGCGTCTCTTCTCGTGTTCACGGTTTTAGCGTGAGGATCAATGATCAGGCTGCCAGACTCGGCATCGGTCATCCGGTCAGATACCTGTGCACCGTCCGTGGCGGGTTGGCGTGACCGTGCTGCTGTTCTGGAACGCAGCCGAGGAGGGGCGGGTCAAGAGGTCCGCGAAACGAGTTCCTCGTACCCCAAGTCGGATGGGTCCGTGGTGTGTACATAGACCTGGACACCGTCGAGTAGATTGCGGAGTGTGCTGCGACTGGTCGAGTGCGCGATCTTCTGCTCGATCTCTGCGGCCTCGGGACACCAGGAGATCAGCACGATCTTGTCTTTCCGGGCCCCGTTCGCCGTCGCAAAGACTAGGTCGTAGACGACGAACCGAGTCTCGGCGGTCGGCAGGGCCTGCAGCAGTTCGTCGTGCGTCAGGTTCCCCTTGAAATCGGGGATGACGGTCTCCAGGTTGTCGCTGAGCCGGTAGATCACTGTGTTGACGTTCCGCTTCCTCTTCAGCTCATGAAATGCCTCGATGCAGCTGTCTTCCACTGGGATATCACTGCTCACGAAAAGTCCTTCTGTGTCGCCGACCCGTCAGCCGCTCGGGCCTCCAATGCCAAATGCCCCGCCGCCGTCATCCTTGCGTACATTCATCGTTGAAGAGGGCCGATTGAGCTCATGCGGGCCGAGGTGCTCGCCCTCTTCCCCGAAACCATCCGCAACTTTCACGCTTTTGACGTGAGGCTGTCAGGGAAGAACGTTCGGCCCGTGGTCCCTGCTGTTGTGCTCGTGCCCGACGTCGCGTGTCCCACCAGAAAGCGAGGCAGAGGCTCCGCTCATTTGGGGAGAGAGCCCGCGATGGCCGGAGCCAGGCTCCGTAGCGCAGCCCCGTCTCCACGCAGACACCGCACTGTGTTGCGTACATTGGGCAGTCATCCACTTCCGGGCCGCCTGCAAGGAACTCGCAGCGCACCTGATTCAACGGCCGAGGGCTTGGCGCAGCTGTTGCTTGTTCATGTTTGAGCGGCCGTCGATGTTCTTCTTCTTGGCCTCTTCGTACAGCTGGTCCCTGGTGGGTCCCTGTGAGCCGCTGTGCGAGCGTTGCCCGCCACGCTGAGGGGCGGACTTGGGGTCGCGGGTAGAGGTTTTGCTCGAGGACTTTGCCTCGCCCGAGCGTGCACGTTCTTTGTTGACGGTGCGCGAGGCAATTTCCTTCGCACGCTTCTCGGAAGCGCCGCGGTTCTCGGCGCTTTCCTTGATGTGTTCGTACTGGCGTTCACGCTTAGGGCTGGATCCTGCTGGCATGACTGACGCTCTCGTCTCTGTTTTGGTCGACGACGCCGGGCACACGGGAGAACGCTGTTCTCCAGGGCATGGCTTGCACACCCGGCTACCCCAGTGCACGCGCAAAACCTGCCGCCCGCGACACGAGTGAAGGCGAAGAACTTCTCTTACGCAGGATGCAAAGTGAGAAAAGTGACAGGGGGACACAGCGGCGCTGCGGTGCGGTGCGCTAGAGCTGAGCCGGACCGCAGGGTGAGGGCATCAGCCTGACCCGCCGATGGTGATCCGCAGCCCGGCACAGAGTGACAGGACGATCAGTTACGGGGGTGGGACGGAGAGTCTCGGTGTGGCCTGTCCGGCGGTCGTGTCACAGCGCCGGAGGGCGCAGTACAGGGTTCGGGCTGTCCTGGGGGACGCTCTCTTCAGTGCGGATGTGCTGGCGGTGTCCGGTCTGGATGACCGGACCATGGCCCAGGGAATCCTCGAGCGGTTCACTGTCGGTGAAAGCGGCCATTCTCTCCGTCGCCGGACCGCACGAGAAGTTCCTGGTCGGACAAGACGCACATAAAACATGGCAGGAGGCCGGAGACTGCCATTCGAGTGGCGGCGGTCCGCAGGCACACCGAATCTGAATGAGGTGAGGCGGGCACGCGCCTGACGAGAGGAACGAGAGGTCTGCTCGTACCCTCATGGAGGCTTCATGACGACTGCTGCCGCACGGGCCGTCGACCTCGGGAACCTGTGGACACTTCCTGGGGTCTACGCTCCCCAGGCCGATACTCACCTGCTTGCACAGGCGCTCCACGCCGAGGGGATCACGGCGGACATGGACGTTCTCGATGTCTGCACAGGATGCGGCGCGCTCGCTCTGTTGGCCGCGCGGATGGGGGCCCGGGTGTCGGCGACCGACATCTCCCGACGAGCGGTGATGACTGCTCGGATCAACTCCGCCCGTGCCGGGCACCGTGTCCGGGTGCTGCGCGGCGACCTCACCGGGCCGGTCGCCGGGCAGCGCTTCGACGTGGTGGTGAGCAATCCGCCCTATATGCCCGCGCCCCATGCGCGCCGCACCCGCAGCCACAGCCCCGCGGTCGCCTGGGACGCCGGTCCCGGCGGACGGCAGGTCCTCGACCGGATCTGCGCCCACACCCGAGATCTGCTCCGACCGCATGGCGTACTGCTCATGGTGCATTCCGGACTCTGCGGCGTCGAGGAAACGCTGAGACGGCTGACCGAGACCGGTCTGCGCTGCGCGGTGACGGACCGGTCCTACGTACCGTTCGGACCCGTGATCATCAAGCGGCTGCCGTGGCTGCTTGCCCAGGGCCGGATCGGCGCCGATGAGGACACAGAGGAGCTGGTGATCATCCGTGCCGAACGAAGCTGACCACGCCCGCCGCGTGACCGTTGCCCGCGACGGTCCGATTTTGATCGAAGGGCCAGTGGAGATCGTCCAGGAGGATGGCGCGATCGCCACCTCCGACCGGTTCATCGTCGCCGTCTGCACCTGCGGGCGCAGCCGCATATACCCGTGGTGCGACACCAGCCACCGCCGCCACACGCCCCCCGGCGCTCACCTCCGCGAGGGCCGTGACCAGCGTCCCGGCAACGACCCGAAGGGCACTCATGACGGCGACCACCACTGACCACAGCCCTGCCGGCCCCTCCGTGCCCAGCCCCAGGGGGCCGCTCTCGGCTGGCCTGTTCGCTGCCCTCGCCTCGCCTCAGCAAGCCCCTCCCGACGTGGGGGAGGCCGCGGTCGCGGACTACGTGGCCGTCTGCGTGGCGGTACGGGACATCCCTGCGGCGACCTTCGGGTGTACCCGGCGACCGTCGAGGAGCGTCATGCCATGTGTCGTAGGTCGCGGTGTCTCAGTGAGCCGTTGTGGCCGGTGCGGCGCTCGTCATCGTCGGGGCCGATTTGCTGCGGCTGTCGGCGGCGGGCGGGGCGATGTCCGGGGCGTAGGCGCCGCACCCGCGGCACACCAGGGCGCCGTTGAGATGCCGACGGCATGAGGAGCAGTAATCTCCACCGAGCCGGGTCGCACACATCGGGGTCAGGCCCGCGGATCCATCCGCGCGACCTCCACGAGCGCCATCGCCTTCTGCCGGACCCGGTCGTCCGGCAGCTGCGCCATGACCTGGGTCGCGAGCTCCTCAACTACAACGCCGTACCGCATTTTGCACACCCCGTGTGATCGACTCGGGTAGCAGCGTACGGAGGAACCGCGATCACGTTCCGGCCTGTGGTTAACCCGCACCGTGACCGACCGCGACGGCTTTGCTGAACAGATTGCGCCGCGAGGAAAGCAACGCCGCGGGGCGGACCGGTGAGCGCCGCGTTGAAGTACCGGCTCCCTGGATGCACGCATGGAGCTCCGGTGTGAGGATCGGGGCATAAGGCCCGCAGGTCGCACTATGGCCCGTCGAGGCAACCGAGGCAACCGAGGCCGGAGAGGCAACCCCATGTCCAAGCGCCCGAAGTCATCGCAGCCGCCACGCGACGGAGCCCACAGGCACGGGCCGTCTCCTGACGTGGATCAGGAAATTCAGCAGGAAAATCCGAGCGCACATCGGTCCTTCCACCCCGAGGAGTACGCGCCGGAACCTGGGCCCGGCAGGCAGATCTCCAAGGAGGAGAAGAAGGGGGTCCCCGCCGATACAGCCAAAAGCATCGGCCGCCGCGGAGAGAATCAAACCAAGGGATCGGCGGAGAAAGGCATGCACGATACCGGCCGCACGGGCCGGTCACAGCGCCCCAGCGGCACCAGGGACGCCTCTGCCACTACCGGAGTGGATCCGCAGGACCCCCCTGGGGGGCGGAGCAGGCGGGGCCGCTGACCTGAGTCCGCAAGGTCCGCGCTCGTTTGCCGGGGGTTGCACCCAGGGTTGTCTGCACAGGGGGATCCAAAGGTGCACCGGAGGTACTACCGGAGGTGTGAACCCCCCTTTGTGATCTTGGGCGTTTTGCCTGGTCAGCCCCCCATGGGCAAGCCGTTTTCGTACGCCGACACCTCTTTGTACGCGATAGCCGTACGAAGAGGTGGGTGTCTTGGCGGGGCGGCGGGCGGCGATGCCGTGGGAACTTCTGCGACCGCGTCTGTGCTGCGCGTTACGGTGATCCGGTTCTGATCGGGGTTGCACGGGGGTGCCCCTGATGGTGACGGCTCGGCAGAAGCGGGGCGTGGCCCCGCGTAACGGTCCGGGAGGCGAGGCCCGGCTCCGTGTGACCCGGCGCAGTGTTCAGTACTGTTCGGTCTCGACGTAGCTTGCGTCCGCGTTGCCGAAGGCGGCGGCGATCGGGTCGAATCCGGGCGGGCTGTCCTTGAGGCTCATGCCCATGCCGGCCAGCTTCGCCTTGACCTCGTCGATCGACTTCGCACCGAAGTTGCGGATGTCGAGCAGGTCGGCCTCGGAGCGGGCGAGAAGCGCACCCACCGTGTGGACGCCCTCGCGCTTGAGGCAGTTGTACGAGCGGACCGTGAGCTCGAGTTCCTCGA
Source organism: Streptomyces sp. NPDC057486 (assembly GCF_042802415.1). NCBI lineage: Bacteria > Bacillati > Actinomycetota > Actinomycetes > Kitasatosporales > Streptomycetaceae > Streptomyces > Streptomyces sp. NPDC057486. The sequence continues at coordinate 27,090 of NZ_JBHVEE010000132.1, forward strand.
TCGGCAGCGCCAGATCGGCGGCGAGCGCGGCGTCCGTCGGGGAGGGGCCCATGTCGATGCCCTCGGCGTCGATGTTGAGCTCGCGGGCCAGACCGAACAGCTCGACCAGGGTCTTGCCGGCCGACG